>NZ_JAMPNG010000007.1:0-189108 GCF_028479245.1 Providencia sp. PROV223 | reverse complement strand
AATATTCATTAGTTGTTGGACCTAATAAAGATTATCTATGGGTGCTATCACGTACTCCAACTATGCCACCAGAGTTATTAAATGAATACCTTAGTTTTGCAAGTAACCATGGTTTTGATAGGCAAAGAATATTGATATTCCAATAGTATTTATTCCTTGTGATTAGCTTTACAGTGTTGGTTACTGAAGCTATTAATGTTAAATGAGTCGGTTATTTGTGTTTCACATCAATTGAATAGATAGGGGATTTAACAGAATCAATAATATGCATTAGACTGAGAAATTTACAAACAGAAATTTTGTTTAGCGGGTTCGTATATGGCTGTTAGTAAGAAGAATTTAATTCATCAGTCTGAGTTTGCTTGTTAGGACAGTTATTCACAATTCGCAGACTATGTTCGCAAGACTAGCCGTTACATCTTAAGTAAAGAGCAGAATGTATTCCTTGATACTGTTCTAGCTACAATCAAGGGACGAGATCGTGAGTTGAAAGAGGGGGAGCATTTTTTACAGGGCTCAGCTTGGTATAGATCTTTGTGATAGGACCGATAATGATGGCAACTGGATCGAAGAGGATATGTTAGGTTTTAGAGCTTCTCGTATGAAGCCTTTGGTTGATAGAGCCAAAGAAGGGCGTGCAAATCCCTCAGGCATTCCAGTGCTATATGTAGGTACAACAGTAAGGACTGCGATTTCTGAAGTGCGGCCTTGGGTCGGTGCTAATGTTTCTTTAGCAACATGCAAACTTTTATCTCCATTGAGGGTACTCGATCTTTCGCTTGGTCATGGTAAGTCCTCACTTTCTGGGGCTATTTTTAGTTATATACTCGGTGTAAAAGAGCTTACAGCACAACAGAAAGAGAAAGCTGTTTGGACTGATATTGATAACGCATTTTCAACGCCAGTTACGCGGTCGGATGATAAGGCTAATTACGCACCGACTCAAATACTGGCTGAGCTTTTTCGCAGTGCTGGGTATGATGCAATAGCATATAAAAGCCATTTCGGAGATGAGGGCTATAACATCGCAATATCTGATTTAGATTCGGTCGATGTAGTTAGTTGTGCTCCCTATCAGGTAAAAACGATAAATATTATTGCCGAACAGGTAAATAATGCATGGTATAAGACTTCTAGCTAATGAATCATGTTTTTATGTTTGCAAGGCTTAACATGAAAACTATTATATATTTCAGCAAAGGATAATTAATTTAGTGTGATGGTAAAAAAGCCTAATTCTTTTAAGAAAACTGAATAATAAATAGTTATTGATATTTACTTTGAATTCAACTCCCTGTGAGGGAGCTGAATTGATATTTATTGAGTAGTTGCAAGCTATTGGTAATTCCATTAATGATTGAGGTGAAATAGTTTGTAAGCCCCCGTCTGAGTTCATCAATTCTCTTATCAATATTCAGATGAAAATCATCTATTTCACGCTGCCGCCATGCGTTGACTAATAACCTAAGTTGCTGCTGGAAAAAGACAATGTATTCCTTGACCGTTTCCGTGGTTCCTGAATATAGGGCTTGCCAGTGATTATATTGGCTATTGAAGATTAAGGCTAATGGTCGGGATGGTTTTACGAAACTATCATGTATTGGTTCGATAGTAGAGGTAGTGGGAGAGCTTTAATGTCGTCATGCAGTACATCCTACAGCACAATTTCAACATGAAATGGTTTGAAACCCGTTATAAATCAATTAATTAGGCTGGAAGAGTCTGAATCAGGCTTGTATGGCATTGATTTTAAATCAATAAAATCCAATTCAACTTTTAATTTGGGCCTATTGTTGGGCCTAAAGTTTATTTTACTGTTTTTTTTGATGGCAGGCTCAAAATCTAGCTTGCCATCTTAACATAAAGTAAGAGATTAACGAGAATTTTGTAGATTCAGTGTTTATAGAACTACTCTATTTCTCTTTACAGTATTAGCTATAAATTTCCTTGACTAAAGGCAATAACCCTAATGCTGTTAATTGAATATCTATCTCATTGGCTTTTCTGATATCGTCTTTATCTGAACCATCAAACACATGGTCGGTACTGATGATCAAAGTACCGTTATTTTTTTCATTTTCAATATCAATAAGTTCAGCCGCCATAGGTAATTGTTGTTGGGTTATTTTTTTATTGAGATAAAGCATCCAGCCAACGGGGAGTCTGTCAGGGAAAACATTTTTTTTATTATACCTATATCCATTAGTATCAATCCGCATACAAACGATTTTATAGGCACTAAAATAATAATTTATGGCCTCTATTACAGCATTTTTTTTGATGTAGTTAATATCATCAATAGTAAACTCAAGATTATAGATTAATCCAGAACTGGTATACTTTATATTCAATGCCTTGTTTTCATTAGCCCATATTGATTCCATACAATCAAAGTAAGGAATATCCTTTAATAAATTGGTTGGTGTGTTTTGATTAAAGGCTTTCTTTTTTAATGCATCTTCAATAGTATCGCCTGTTAAATACCATGAGTCCTCTTTTTCATTAGTAATTGATTCACATGTTAAAATCATATGACTAAAAATATCAATTAATAGGAGAATTGACATTTCTTCATGTAGCTCGATATCTAAACTAATTGATAAATCCATCTCTTCCCTTTTTACGCTTAGCTGTAAATTTCAGTATAAAGTGGAAGTAGCCCTAACGCAGTTAGCTGTATTTCGATTTCATTAGCTTTTTTAATATCATCTTTATTTGAGCCGTCAAATACATGCTCAGTACTGATAATCAAAGTACCTTTATTTTTGTTATTATCAATATCGATAAGTTCAGCCGCCATAGGTAATTGTTCTTGCATGATTTTTTTATTTAGGTAAAGCATCCAACCAACGGGGAGTCTATCCGGAAAAACGTTATTTTCATTTAAGCGATATTCGTTTGTGTGAACTAACATTTTAGGGAAGTTATAATCATTTATTATTAAATTTAATATTGAATTTTTAATCTTATATTGCAATTCAGGTTGAACTTCTAGTATTAAATTTAATATAACTTTATAATTATCAAAACTCCCGGAAAGATAGTTCCTTATTTGTATACTATTTTTATCTCCATCCCAGATCGCTGAGCCATAAATAGGAGATGATTTTGTGAGCTTATCAATAAATTTATTTTCGATATCCTTGTTTATATTATTATTTTCAATGAATTTCTTCTCAAGTGCTTCTTTCTTTGAACTTCCAGTAAGGTACCAGCTAGACTGACCTGCAATCTCATTTATAAACCTTGAAAAAAACAAATAGTCATTTACCACATCAGGAATTGAAAAACTTTCCTTATTTAAGTAGATTTCTATATCTAATGAGATCTTCATAATTAGTCCTTAAGGTGTGTGAAATGCTTTGTAAATATCACTTTTAAATAACTAGCTAGCGCTTTTGGCGTGCATAAAATGCCAGTAGCAATAAAGAATACTTTTATATTCACAAACCTTATTGTTGTAATTCGGGTCTCCCCACTCACATCATTACTACCTGAGGTAGTGAGATGGGGAAACCGATTATTCAAGGTTGCCAATTAAATTTATTTAACTATATATTTCCCGTATCAACGGCAGTAACCCTAATGCTGTTAGTTGAATCTCTATCTCATTGGCTTTTTTGATGTCGTCTTTATCTGAACCATCAAACACATGGTCGGTACTGATAATCAACGTACCGCTATTTTTTTTATTTTCAATGTCAATAAGTTCAGCAGCCATAGGTACTTGCTGTTGGGTTATTTTTTTATTGAGATAAAGCATCCAGCCAACGGGGAGTCTGTCAGGGAATACGTTATTTTGATTATATGAATAGTTATTTGTATCTATTCTAATATCTATTAAATCAAATTTAATCGCACTTTCAGATATAAAATTGGTCAACATATCAAAATTAAAATTAACAACCCTTCTTAAGTCAAACTCAAGTTTATAAACAGAGCTAATTCCATTGTTAATTATAACCAATGCGTTATCATCCCCAGCCCAAATAGCTTCCATATTATTGAAATTATATTCATTCTTAAAAAAATCAGTTGGTATCCCATTTTCAAATGCCTTGTAATTCATCGCCTCTTCTTGTGAATCCCCACAAAAATACCAAACTTCAGGATCGGCATATGCTATTTTCTTTGAGAATTGAAGCATAAATTGAAATATTTCAATAATAGTACTATTCGTTACATTGTCATTTAATTTAATATCTACTTCAATATTTAAATTCATCATTTAGCCCTATATTAAATTGTATGATGTGTTCTAATTTGCGATAGCTGCTGGAATATTTTAGTACAAAATCTATACATTTTTTGCTGGGAAAAATGCCAGTCAGAATACGATTTCCCATTAAATGGAACTCTACATAACCAATTTTGTTCTGAAGCTTGCTTAAATGGCTTTCCTCCACCTTTAAAAAAGGGCTTCACATTTCCATCTTTATCAAATGCAAAGTCGAAGTTATCTTTCGTTTCAATAAAATTACACTCTTCGGGCACCCAGCCATCAAACTCAACACAAGGAAATTTAGTTCTAGTAGGAACAGGGACTGTACATTGCCATTCGTCAATATACTTTAATTGTCCACTAGGAGTATCAACCGTCCTTATTGGGCTTTTACATATTTTTGATTGATATTCAAAAGCTGCCATTGTCTTTGTTTTTGTTATTTCTCTTTCATGAGGAATAACATAAGGAATAGCAGGGCAATCCTTACACCCCTTACTCGACTCAATTGCGGCTACCCCTGCTGATGAACCTGCCACAGCGCCTGCGGCTGCTCCTTGGCTGCCTCTTTGCTTATTATCAGGATCGTCACCACCAAGTTCACCGCCAATCGCAATACTTTCATATTCACGAATTCTATCTCCATAACTCGTATCTCCCCAATCATCATTTCCACTACCTGACGAAGAGGGAAAACCGATTTTTGAGGCTTCTTGTGTCACTGCGGCTAGGCCGCCCAGAGTCATTAAACCTGCGCCTGCAACTATTAATGGAATTGGCATGCTAAGTTCTCCATTCAATTAATTTCATGGCTATCCGTAAAAAATCTTGATACTGTTGCTCTGGCACGCGATTTTTTTCCTCAAGCATATTTCTAATTTCTGGCTTTAAATGAAAGTTGGGGCAGCAAGCCTCGTAAAATAAAAATGACCGAATTAATGGTTCTTGAGTGAAACCGAGGGAGAGAACATATTGAAATGCGGATTCTAAACGTTTATTCAATGTTTCGAGGTCTTGTAATTTATCCAAATGATGTTGATAAAAATCAGTACTCACTTGAGTCACATAATCACTCTGTTCAATATTTTGGATTTTTTTTAATTGTTCTTCGCTAAACTGCATTTAAACCGCCTCCTTGTAATGCATAAAATCGTCCTTCAAAACGGTAATACCACGCAATGAGTGGGATAGTTATTTCATGGTATTGTTCGGATGTGAGAACTTGAGGCATATTGTGCGTCACACGAGGATCATAAAACCGAAATAAGGCTGTTTTGCCATTGGGTAAACTGACATTAAGTCGTTCAGAGAAGTAAATAGCTAATTTATTAATCGATGAATCACTGACTATCCATGACAGCGCTGGCGATTCGTTTTCCAATTGCATTAAATCTGCAAGTAAATCATATCGTTTTGTCACGTCAATCAGCCAAGGGCCAGCCCATGCTATTTCAGTATCTGATCCCTGTCTAAATAAAGGACTTGCTGACCCAAATTTATCTTGAAGTTCTTCGTCAAAGTAACGTTCATATTGCAGGCCACAGATTAAACAATAATGCTTTGCATCAGGATAGTGTTCAAAATAGTTAAAAATAGGATGCTGATTATGCATTTATCATTATCCTTCTCGAACGACAAGCATTTGCCCAGACTCACCTGCTTTCATTAAGCAACTAATGCAAATTTTATTCGTTATAGCAGGGAAGATAGTTGAAGCTGTTTCTGGAGAGGCAGCCCCACTTTCATCGCTATAGCAATCCTGAATTGAGTTAATAAATCGTGCATGACAAGGGCAAGAGCTAAAGCTTTCAAGTGTTCCTGCGTGTTTTCTATCTTCAAGCCACACACTATTTACACCTCCGAGAATTCTGTATGCTCCTGAATGTTTGCCACAACTGACCATATCGCCTTCACGAGCACCAGCAACACCATACCACTGCATGGTATTGTCTCCCGTTAATATTTGTCCTCCGCAGGTTGTTCTATCACCAACCCGTAAAAAATATCCTATTGCCATAATTGTCCCTACGATAAAATTTATATCAGCATTATTTTATACTTAAGTAATATTTACAATATAAAAATAAAATCTAACAAAATTAATTGGTTTTTATTTCGTTATTATCATAAATAATTAGTGGGGTAATGGTATATATATGGTAAAAAAATGGCAGATCTTTCAATCTGCCACATGTTTCTTTGATAGATAGCTAAAAATGATTATTTTCCCCCAGCTACCGACATCTTCGCCAGCTCTGGATTATTGGCCTGAAAGATCGATAGCGGCAATTCAACCTTACGTCCATTCTGATCCTCCACCGCTTTAACCAATTCAAACTCAGCGACATCCTCACAGGGTATTTCCAGTCCTGCAAAGGCGGCACGAGTTGCGCTAGAATCGCCAAAAGGTTCCACTTCCAGTACCGTATCCCCTAATACTTTTCCTTGCCCATCTTTCATTCGTAGCGTTAGTTCAAGTGCGCCAAATTCAGCGTGGTCTAAAACCATATGGCTACCGCCATTATCAAGTGTAAATGAATAACCACAGTAGCCTTGGTTAATAAAGTTTGAACTTGTATGTGTGATGCTCGCATAACGCTGTTGCTCTTCAGCTGAGCTAAATGCACTGACTGCTAATAAACTCATCGCAAATAGGCTTTTTATCTTATTCATTACGTTACCTTTAGTTATCTTTTCTCGTCCTCGCTACCGTCACTTACGGTAGCGAGAATGTTATTTATTGCTGGTTGGTTTGCAATCCGCCTTTAGTGCGGTCTTTTTCTTTCCAACGTGGGCGTTTTTTACCTGATAATTCTTTTTGCTGGTTCCAATAACCTATCGGATAGCGTTTGACGATAGTACCGTTGACACCAATGTCAACTGACGAATATTGCCCGTTATTAATGTACCCTTTTTGGACATAAGCGTTAGGGCTACAAGTGCCTGTATCGCGTTGTTGCCAGTTTCCGTCAGTTCTTGCCACAATATAAAAATCACCAAATGCGCAACCTGACGCGGATTTATGATTTAGTACAGCAACATAATGCTTGGTTGAACCCACAATCCTACAGCTACTGTTTTGGCTCCCACATACTTGCCATAAGGTTTTACCGCCATCGCCTTTATATTCCCAAATGGTATTTTCAGGGGGCTGGCTGGTTGCAGAGGCGGGTGATGTCATCAACCACAGTGAGGCTAATGCAGCCACAACTACATATTTTTTCATTATAAATTCCTATCAATATAAATAGAAACGTCAGATTGACGCTTGATGAACACCGTCTAATGGGTGCTTGGTTTTCCCTGATATGGCGTATTCGATGGTTATCTGGTGAATGGTGAATAAGGCATTCACAACAAAAATTGCTGATCATGGTTAATGTGATGACTGACGGTTTAGTTGCACTGAAACCCAGTGACGAATTCGTCGATGAAGATAAAAGGCAATACCAGTGGCGATAAGCAAATCAACCAGCAATATCGTGGTGGCGATACCTTCAGTAAAACCGTATAGCCAACCGGATGACATGATAATCAGTAGGCTAGAGAGGGCTAATCCGATAATGATGGTAGATATAATGGTAACTAATTTGGGGCTGAAATGGATTTTATAATCAATCCCCTTAAAGGCGCTCAAAACCCACAAGCCTAATTGCGCCAAGAGTTGTGGGGTAACCAAAGCCAAGAGATATAAAACGAAGTACATCAATGTGATCCCATACGGATTCATGATGAGAGCGATAAGTTGGAAGTGTGTTAACAATACGCCAGTGATCCAAAGGCATAACAAAATACTGATAACAATAGCGATGCGTTCTAAGCCCCGTTGTAAGTGTGAAATGGTGTTCATATTTTTAAGCTTCCTTATGTGATGATGAATTCACAGTGTGAGGGTGACTTTGAATGGGCATGATCCATTCGTGACCGCAATCGCGACATATCCAGCCCGAGCCCCATGCAATGATGTCTTGCTCAGAAGAACAGTGCGGGCAATGGGTTGGATGCGATGCTAGTGGGGCTAATAACGTCATGGTCGGCTCCTTTCTTTGTGTGATGGAAGAGAGGTAAGTACTTGTGATATCAATCGAAAATGCGGTAAGGCAGCGATAAAACTGTTTTGTTGTGACAGTTGCATCACTGTATGTTTCGGTGTGAAGGGGGTATTGAGTGGTTGAACTTGCTGGATATCCTCCAACAACAAGACATGCACTTGCTGGTGATATTCAGCCAGTAAATACCACTGGCCTTCACGGTAAATCAGTTGATAGGGTTGTAGTGGACTAAAACGACGTTCAGACGTGAGTAAGCTAATAGATTGCTTACTGGTAATGGCATACACCAATTGATAGAAATGGTCGGCATGCAAAGCCGAAATCTTATGGGCGTGATGCCAAATCAAACAAGGTGCATGGGGCTGCTGGGTTAACAGTAACCCGAGTAAGCGGCTGTCTAGCCCCGGAAACAATCGGAGCAGGGAGGTGTTCTGTAAATACACCTTGGCTTGATAATATAGGGTTAATTAATGGAATGAAAGTACCATTTTTTATGGGTTTCTTTTTTAGTTGTATTGCTAGTGATAAATTAATAATTGAGATAGCTGATGTTAGATAACCAAGAGGTAATGTATTTAAAGATATTTTTTGAATGTGCTGATAAGCATCCTCATATTTTTCATGACGTAATAAACAGAGGGCCATAAAAAAATTAGAGTATGGAGCTAAAAAGGGGGTGTCTTTATTCTGATTAAGGAATATGGTTATTTTAGTAAATTCATCTTCTGAATAATATGTTGTTTTCTCGTGATCAAAAACAATATCTTTTATTTTTTTAATTATAAAAAGATGAGTTTTAAGTGAAATGATTTTTTTTGATCTAACATAAGAGTTATATATAATTGCTGTTGTACATTCATGTAACAATTGCTCACTATATTCGAAGGTGTACAAGTACATTTTCAGTAACGGTAATACACTAGATAAGTACATGTCATTGTTAATTATTTTATAATATTCCATGGAAACTGAATTTGTCCAATTTGTTTTTCTATGAAATATTAATAAATAATTCAAAGATGTATATGTCGTTTCTAATTTATCAAAAAGGTCATCACACTGTATTCCATTATCTTTTGAATCTGATATGCAAATTTTAATTAATTGCCTAATTGTCGATGTTTTTTGATTTTTTTCTGCTGTTATCTTTCTAATATATGAGCGAATATGATTTAGTTCAGCTTTATCATTGAATTGAAGTGTTTCTATATATTCCCTAAGATAATCTTTAACAGCTTGAAAGATATTTGAAGAATTATCGTTATTATTGATATAGTGCTTACTTCGAAAAAAATTACGTATAGGTCTATAAAAATGAATTATATCTTTTCTGCTTGAATAATTTAACGTCATATGCATATCTAAAGCAATAATTGCTGGTATAGCTAATTGGGCATATCGACGAACAACTTCACTCGGAGTCATATCTGTCAGAGCTTCGGTGCTAATGAGCTTGTTATATAATTGTTCATACCGAAAAAAAATATCCTTCCTCTTTTCGATAGTTAATGCTCGGCCTAGATCAATAGTATTTATGATTGATTCATAACCATCAGTAAAAAAATATTGATGGGATAAAAAATTTGTATGTTCACGAATATCTCTTCTATTTATTCCTTTTGGAAAAAGTTCAAGAATTTCATAAACTTTTAACATTAGATTTGAAAATATATGTGGCTGCATTTCGTTTCCTATCGCTCTCCATTTTTGTAGACAACATTGTGTCATAACTTATGGCAAAGTCGAAGTATGTAAACAAAGCTGATAAGAGAGAACGAAATGCTGAATCCAAAAGAAAATGTAAATCAATCAAACTCACCTATACGTATCCTGCGAATGACAGAGTTAACGGTAATGCTTGGCATATCCAGATCAAGTATTTATGAAAAGCTCAATCCTCGGTCGAAATACTACGACCAAGACTTCCCTAAGCCTATCAAGCTTGGTGCGGCATCTGTGGGATGGCAGTACACATCTATTGAAAAATGGTTAGTTTCACGAATTGCTTAGTTAAATTAATAAAGGGTTATGAAATGTCTAAACAAAAAAAAGAACTGTGCTTCAAGCTAGATGTATTACCAAAATATTTTCAAGATTTGATTGTTGAGATCCATGCTAAAACAGGCGCAGCAGCTGAGATTATTTTTCCGACAATGTTGGGCGTTATGGCTCAGTCCTGTCAGGACATGTTCGATGTCAAATATAAAGGTGGAATACAGCATCCAGTATCTATCTTTAGCATCGTACTTGCTAGGTCTGGAATGAGAAAAACAACAGTATACCGCTTGTTAACGGAAGATTTTGTGCAAATAGATAAAAAATTAGAGGAAGAGTTTGATGCTGAAAAAGACACCTATGAACGTGGGAATATGATCTGGGAAAGTGCTTTTAGTGCATACAATAAAAAATACCAAGCAGCTTTGAAGTTAGGGGATGATGCTAATACGGCTGAAAATGAATTGAATGAACACATCTCAGAAAGACCAGTAAAACCAGTTAGAAAACGATTAATAATTAACGATACAACGAGTGAAGGGCTCGCAAAGGAATTAGGTTTGGGATATCCAGTAGTGATGCTTATGTCAGATGAGGCAGGGGAATTGTTTGATGGAAGTTTATTTCGAAAAACCCCCCTGTTAAATGCCCTTTGGTGTGGAGAGACAAAAAACGTCACTAGGGCATCTAGTGACGGTTTCACAATTAAAGATGCTCGCTTTGGAATAGTGCTATTGCTACAACCAATGTTATTTGACAAGTATTTAGATGCTAAAGGGCAAAAGACTCGGGCGTCAGGCTTTTTACCTCGCTGCTTAATAGTTGATTTAGATAACATTCCATATTTAGCAGATATCAGTGTTCTAGCTCAACCTGATGAATTTGTATTCAATGATTTCTCATCTATTCTAGTTAAACATTTAAAAGCAGGAATTGAACGTAGAGAACGAAATGAAGAGCGTACCTGTATTACTTTTGAACCAGAAGCTCAAAAAATATGGGATGAATATCAAATAAATGTACAAGAAATGATGAAAATAGGAGGGGAATTATACTCATATGATGATTATGCCGCACGGTTTATGGAACATGCATCAAGAATAGCCGCAGTGATGCAAATATTTATAACACCAAATTCAACCATAGTGACTAAGGAAGTATTACTATCCGCTTTACATATTACTGAGTGGTATCTTAATCACTTTATTGAAAAAGTAGATTACTTTAGGGAAATTAGCGATACAGAAAAATTGGTGTTATGGCTAGAAGATCACTTAGTGAGCAATGGATCTTATGATTTTAGGCGAAATGATATCATCAAAAAAGGACCATTTTGTCTTAGACGTTCGGATCGTTTAATTCCTGCTTTAAAAAAGCTCGAAGATAACGATATGATTCAACAAGTTGAGCGTGAGGGGAAAAGCTATATCAGATTTATAGGGGCAAAAATGGAAGCAATAGAGCTTGCAAAAAGAATTAATTTACCTATAGACCAATATGCATGCTTTGGATTGAGTAAGTTAAAAATATAAATATAACTTCAGAGTGATTTTAGATATTTTTACTGGGTAATATTTTTTGGAGCCTAGGCGTATAGCGACTTTAAGCAATATTGCTATGTAAGTTTATTATTTATTCACATTGGTATATGTAATATATATTACATATTATAAATTATAACAAGATCAATTGATTATAACTCTTAATAGAGCTGTAAGTTATACGCATGAGTAATTTTTGAATTACCTGTTATTGGGTTATACGAGATTGATATTGGTGGAGATATTATGATGCCATTATATGAATTAACTAAAACTGAATTAAATAATCTGATTTTAGAAGCTAGTAATCAATATGGCTCTGAGATTGATGGTGCTATCTTATGTAAATCGTTAGCAGTGATATATGAAAGTTTAAAAAAACATAACCGAATATTCGCTATTCGTACAGATCTAAGGTTTGCACAAGATCATGTTCAAGATGAACCCGATTTACCTTTATGTTTCCAGCGGGTAGATGAAAAAGCGATTACTCGGTTTATAGAGTCATTGAAAAGTCAGCTTCGTGCAGACCACAAACGTTCAGGAAGAGCTGGTGAGCCGACGCTACCAGCCTACATTTGGGCAAAGGAACGCAAGGAAAGTGAACATTATCACTATCACGTAGTTTTGTTGTTCAATGGCGAAGCTTATCGATACTTAGGTGATTATACAAATAGTGATGCTAATAATATGGCTATAAGGATTCAGAAGGCATGGTGTAGTGCATTGGAGCTTGAGTTTCCTTGTTATGCACCACTAGCTGAATTTCATGAAAACCATTCATTTAGATTTGATAGACGAGATGCTCAGAATCGAAATTACAATTACCTTTATTTCTTATCACGAATAACGTACCTGGCTAAAGTGTATACCAAGGAATTCAATACTGGCTATCGAAACTTTGGAACAAGTCAGGTTTGATTGGAAGGTATTAGCTCAGACTTGAACTGACAGGCCTTGTTGATCGCACACAACTATGTCTGACAGTCTGGTCTGAGCGAAAAGCAGACATTTGTGAATCATTAGCTATCACGTTGACTAAAGCTGTTCAGCATTATTTCAATAATTTTGACATCAGCTCAAAAAACATTGGTAGGTCTCGGTTGAAAGAGAAGGATGCATTTATAGCCTTGCGTGCGATTAAACCATCAATAAAGGCAAAAAGAATAATAGTGATTTCTTCAAGGTTAATATCCCGGCGAAACTCTCCAGCTGCAATACCTTCTGCGATAATTCCCGCAATACTTTGCCGCATGATGGTATCACTGGATATATACGTTTTCTGCAATTCAGTGTTCCGTGCAGACTCCGCCATTATTTCAACCCACAGTTGATGCGTAACGGGGTAACCTACATCGCTTATGCATGAAGTAACCTGCGCGCAAAGGTGGTCGAAATACGAGCCTTTAGATGGAGCATTATGGTCTGCCAGCGCTGAACTCTGCTCTTCAAGAACGATTGCCTTGATGAGATCATCCTTGCTTTTAAAATACGTGTACATCGCCCCCTGACTGATCCCTGCCCGGATCGAAATTTCACGCACACTTGTCGCACTAAAGCCTTTTTCTGCAAAGCAGGCAGCAGCAGCAGTAATCAGCTTATGGTAGGTTTCGGTTTTCTTTAACATGTTGACTATTATGTTTAATCCAGTCCCCAGACTTTAACGCACTTTTATTCCTGGAGCCAGTATTGAACTCTGACTCCAGAATCTGATATCACTTCATAAGCGGCAACGCACTGAGCATATTCTTCAAATTCAGCATATCCCAGGGTAAATGTTCGGCAATTGTAAGGCCTACAGGCTCCGCTTTTGATGTTGCTTGAGCGATTAAGCTTAGAACATCCTCAATGGATAGTTTACCTTCTGCGACGTCACCAAAGTCATGTTCTCCTCTGCCTGGTTGGGCGAAAAGAACCGAACGAAAAAGTGACGGGTCGAGAACGTCCAGATCAATGTGTATTGCAAGATATTCAATATTTTCCCTCTCGATCCATTGCGTGACGTCTTTCGCGCCGTTTTTAATCTTTTCAGGACCTATCGTCGCAATGCTATGACTAGCCAGATATTCAGCTTCATAAACCAGTGGGGCGTGGATACCAGCAATCATTATTTTTGAGGGATTGAGTCTGGTGGATACATGAGCAACTAAATCTTTATCACCCGTTCCAATAAGTGCACCAAGAACATGGGCATGAGCGTTTGGATATTGTTTTGCAGTTTGCACATCAGGATGAGAGTCAATCCAGAGCACACCCAGTTTATCACCGTATTTATTGAGTAGATGTGAAAAAGGGGCCAGTGATACCAAGCAATCGCCACCAAAAACGACAATTGAATCAGGATTATGTTTCTCTATCAGAGTGGTTGCATTGTCGAGTTGTTTGATAATTTGAGGTTTAGCCGTAATGCCATCCACCTCGTCCTGTGGTTCAGTTGTGGGCTCATCAACCGGAACTGACTCAAAAGGCCCATCAGATTCGGGGGAAAGATACGAGAGAAGAAGCGAACCAAGATAATAGGGCGGATTATTGCCACCTTGCCATTGAGGAAATAAAAGTCTGAGCGTTTTATTGGTCATAATTTTCCTATACTTGTTTTATAAACGGCTGATTTATTTTAAATTATTACTCGATAATGAATGAACGTTCATTCATTATCGAGTAATCGTTACTGCTTCGCAAGCAGGGCAGCAAGTTTAGTTAATGAAATGGAAAAGTATCTTTGCAAGCTAATTTCAACCAACGTCCACTTCTGGCACAGGGCTGATAAACAGCCCTGATAGACCTATAATTGCCATCTGATTAGAGTATCTGGAAAATTAATCCTGCCTCTGATTGCGCGGCAGGTCTGAAATCGTGAATGACTTATTGTTTCGTTGTAAATATTGAAGATGAAGTTTAGTGTTTTAATTTTATTACCCTATAGATAATTCTTCGTAACTATCACTTTGATTTTTAACATAAAGCTTAAGGAATCACAGCTTGTGATAATCAAAACCCCTATTAGATTCAAAATAAGATCTAGCGAGAGTTTGGCTATCTTAAGAAATGAGGTAACAGATATTAACCACATTATTTTATTAATGAATTAAATTCATAGACTCTATCAAATTATCCTCGATTATTAATACCACTAATGCTGATATTCTCTGGGCTAAAATACACATCCGTAACCCGCATTCTCCTTACTATTTATATAAGAGGATAGATCATGCCTGATGAACATGGTTTTAATCGACGAAAGTTATTAACGGCTTTAGCCGGATTAACCCTAGTGAGTGCTACATTACCTAAAGCGCTAGCGAATACAGAAAGTCATTCAAAAAATAGCCGTACCTTAGTTGCTTATTTTTCAAGAAGTGGCAGCACAAAAGTGATTGCGGGTGTGATCCATCGTAATTTACATACTGATCTTTTTGTTATTGAACCTGAAATCGCTTATCCAGAAGATTATTTTCAAACCGTTGAACAAGCACAAACAGAACGCCAGCAAGCAATAAAACCCGCGATAAAAAATAATGTCATCAATCTCGAATATTATCAGACAATTTATTTAGGTTTTCCCATTTGGGGAACTAGCATCCCACCGGTAGTCCAAACCTTTCTGAGTACGCACAATTTTACTAATAAAAAGCTTATCCCTTTTATTACTCATGGGGGCTATGGCAAAGGCGACAGTGAAGATGTGTTAGCCGAATTAGCACCCTTAGCGCAAAGAGTCACACCACTGGTTATTGAGTGTGGCCAAGAGCGCAGAACAACAGAAATCGTAATCGGATGGCTAGCTTCTAGTGTAAGCTAATTTTAATCATTTAAAAATTATACTGTACTGAATCAAAAGGAAATAAAGATGAAGAAAGGATTAAATTTACTGCTATTTTGTATGATGGCGGGCGGAATAATAACCCAACCTACTTATGCTGAACCCTTAGTGATTTCAGCGCAAGGCAGCTTTGCAGCAGGTGGCTCCATCACGACAGCTGCAGGCACGTTCAATGCTAAAAAACCCCTAGAGCCTGCAGGGCAAACTTATCATGGCGATCATGCTGTGGTTTTTTATCAAATTCCCGAAAATCCACATAAATATCCACTCATCATGCTCCATGGTGCAGGTCAATCATCTCGTACATGGCAAAGTACACCTGATGGTAGAGAAGGCTTTCAAAATATTTTCTTACGCCGAGGTTTCTCAACCTATCTTGTTGACCAACCACGCCGTGGTAATGCAGGTAGAAGCATGATTGAAGGAACGGTAACACCACAACCTGATGAACAATTGTGGTTCAATCAATTTCGCGTCGGTATCTGGCCTGAGTATTTTAAAGATGTGCAGTTCTCTCACGATAAAGAAGCGTTAAATCAATATTTCCGCCAAATGACCCCCAACACGGGGCTTTTTGACACGAATGTTATTTCTGATGCTTTATCCGCTGTAGTGGATAAATCAGGCCCAGCGATTTTATTCACACACTCACAAGGTGGCGGTCCCGGCTGGTATACCGCAATAAAAAACAATAAGGTCAAAGCGATTGTCGCTTTTGAACCTGGCAGCGGATTTGTTTTTCCTGAAAATGAATTACCAGCACCAATGCCAAGTGCATTTGATACATTAAAGGGGGAGCCAGTTCCAATAGACGATTTCATGGCACTTACCAAAATCCCCATTATCATTTTCTATGGGGATAATATACCCGATAAGCCTATCACTATGCCTGCCCAAGATAGTTGGAGGGTACGTCTTGCTATGGCAAGAGAATGGCGAGATGTGGTTAATCAACATGGTGGGGATGTGACCGTTATCCATTTGCCAGAGGTGGGTATTAAAGGAAATACACATTTTCCTTTTTCGGATCTGAATAATACTCAAATTGCAGATTTAGTTAGCCAATTTATTGAACAAAAAAATCTACAATAATTCACGCTTATTGTGAGCAAGAATCATTATTTATGAATCCTGTTCATAAGCTCTAGAAGATTATAGCCTCTAATCTAATCAATAAATCTACGCTATGCTTTATTCTAACGAAAATAAAAAGGAGTGTATTATGCAAACGGTCAAATTAAACAATGGGGTTGAAATGCCATTGTTAGGCTTCGGTGTCTTTCAGATGACAGATGCGGACGAGTGTGAACGCGCTGTTATTGACGCGCTTGAAACCGGTTATCGTTTAATAGATACCGCTGCATCCTATCAAAATGAAACTCAAGTCGGGAATGCATTAAAACAGAGCCAAATAGCACGAGAAGATTTATTTATTACGACGAAGTTGTGGCTACAGGATACCAGCTACGAAGGGGCAAAAGCGCAATTTCAACGTTCATTAAGTCGCCTGCAACTCGACTATGTTGATCTTTACCTTATCCACCAACCTTATGGCGATGTCCACGGTGCGTGGCGTGCAATGGAAGAACTTTATCAAGCTGGAAAAATTCGGGCAATTGGTGTCAGCAATTTTCATCCAGACAGATTAGCTGACCTTATTGCATTTAATAAAGTTATTCCTGCGGTCAATCAAGTTGAAGTTAACCCATTTAATCAGCAACTACATGCAGTACCATGGATGCAGAGTAAAAATATCCAACCAGAGGCTTGGGCGCCTTTTGCTGAAGGTAGAAATGGATTATTTCAGCATCCTCAACTCATCGCTATCGGTGAAAAATACGGCAAAAGTGTTGGACAAGTTGTTCTGCGCTGGTTATTTCAACGAGGCATTGTGTCACTGGCTAAATCAGTTCGTAAAACCAGAATGGTAGAAAATATAAACATTCTAGATTTCACTCTAACCGATAATGAAATGACACAAATCGCAGCAATGGATACGGCAACAAGTGCATTTTTCTCACACCGCGACCCTGCAATGGTTGAATGGCTCGCTGGCCGCAAACTAGATGTTTAGTTATGCAAACAATCTAATTAATGATCAGGACATAAATCATGAAAAAACGTTTTCTCGGTAATTCTAAACTTGAAGTTTCTGCGCTTGGATTAGGTTGTATGGGGCTAAGTCACGGTTATGGTCCAGCCACAGATAAACGTCAAGCCATTGAATTGTTGCGTACAGCCGTCGAACGAGGGGTCACTTTTTTTGATACCGCAGAAGTCTATGGGCCATTCTTGAATGAGGAAGTGGTTGGCGAAGCATTAAAACCCTTTCGAGATAGCGTGGTTATTGCAACAAAATTTGGTTTCAATTGCAGTAATGAAAACAAACACCAGCTTTTAAATAGCCGCCCAGAGCATATTCGTGAAGCTGTCGAAGGTTCATTACGTCGGCTGAAAACTGACGTTATTGACCTTCTATATCAACACCGTGTTGACCCAAATGTACCGATTGAAGATGTTGCAGGCACAATAAAAGATTTGATTGCGGAAGGTAAGGTAAAGCACTTTGGCCTCTCTGAAGCCAGCGCTCAAACAATTCGCCGGGCGCATGCCATTCAGCCTGTCACCGCACTGCAAAGCGAGTATTCACTTTGGTGGCGTGAACCTGAAGATGAAATATTACCTGTGCTTGAAGAATTAGGCATTGGATTTGTTCCCTTTAGCCCATTAGGAAAAGGTTTTTTAACTGGGGCAATTAATGCGAATACCACATTTAAAGATGATGACTTTCGTAGCAAAGTCCCACGTTTCAATACAGAAGCGTTAGAGGCGAATGCACAACTGGTTACTTTGTTAGCTGACCTCGCTAGCCAGAAAGGCGTGACTTCAGCACAAATTGCACTGGCTTGGTTATTGGCACAAAAACCGTGGATTGTTCCTATTCCGGGCACAACTAAACTGCATCGTTTAGAGGAAAATTCAAATGCTGTCGATGTCATACTCACGAATAACGATTTGCAAAAAATTGCCCATGCGCTGGAAACAGTTAAAATTGTTGGAGAACGCTATCCTGCTGCATTGCAAGCACTAATTAATCGATAAACTTATCTTAGGCTGGTAGATATCAATACATTTATCTCACACTACCAGCCTCTATTTCTCACTGTAACGCAGTGCATCAATCAATAATGCAAACGCTGGAGGGTGCTGTTTTCGACTTGGGTAATAAAGATAATAGCCTGAAAAAGCCGGGCACCAATCACTTAAAATTTGGACCAGCTTTCCTGATTTAACGGGCTCTTGAATGGTATCCTCGGGGACGCAAGCAATACCAAACCCAGACACAGCCGCGTCAATTCGTTCAGATAATAGATTAAAGGTGAGTTGCCCTTCCACTCTAACTCGTAACGATTTACCTTCTTTCTCAAACTCCCAATGATACAATCCCCCCGCAGTAGGCAGTCGCATATTGATACAACGATGATGCTGTAAATCATGAGGTGTTCGTGGTATACCTTGAGTTTCGAAATAACTCGGTGAACCAACAATCGCTAATCGCATATCAGGGCCAATCTTAACGGCGACCATGTCCTTATCAACACTTTCCCCTAAACGTATCCCCGCATCAAAGCCTTCATCGACAATATTAACAAACCCATTATCAACCACCAATTCGACATTAATATCTGGGTATGCACGTAGAAACGGTTTGAGTTTGGGCCAAAGAAGACTGCGTGCTGCATGCTCCCCTGTTGAAAGGCGAATATTGCCAGATGCCGCACCATTAAGCTGAATGATTGCCTCTAACTCGTGATTAAGTTCAGCCAGTCGAGGTTCAAGACAAGCAATAATCTTTTCCCCCATTTCAGTTGCCGCGACACTGCGTGTGGTGCGTGTTAAGAGCCGTGCATTTAAACGTTCTTCCAATGCTTTGACTGCATGGCTCAAAGCGGATTGAGAAACGCCCAATTTAGCCGCAGCTTTAGTAAAGCTTTTCTCCCTCGCAACAGCAAAAAAAATTTGTAATTCATTAAAGTTATCTTTAAGCACAATGTATTCCTTTTTGTATCTTTACGCTTTGTGTCCTTTCTAACTAACTATTTCACCATGATGTAAATATACATTATGGTAAATATTATTTTTATGTTCATAACCTATTTTTACAGATAAGTCTTTCGTATCTGCATTATTAATTTGCGATGTTTATGAAAAAATACTTATAACCTAATGGAGTTTTTAACTTACGTGACGATACACTAAGGCTCAATCCATGAATAATGAATTATGTCTGCTTCTGGCACATAACGGCTAGGTTGAGTGATCGTTAGATCTGCTGTGAGCGATAAGCGGAAATTAGTAATTACCTACCATTAATCAAAAATAATTACGAAAGTAATGGCTTTCCAGTTTTGACCAAAATTACAGCACGTGGAGTTGATAGTTCAACGTTCTTAGATGGTTCTTCGCGTATCAACTCAAACCCTTCGAGCAACTCATTTGGTAGAGTAGAGTCAGGGTGCATTTCTTGGAGTGAGGATAGCATGCTCCTCAACCAGATTCGGATTTCAGCAGGTTCAGTTGAAACATTTAAAATTTGCTGAAGAGGAGTCCCTATCAAGCCAGATTCAAGTGATTGTCCAAAGGTATACATACAGCAAGTTGCAGTTATTTCTTTATAATTGTTAATTTTGCGAACGCACCCTAATTTTGTTTTCCACTGGAGTGTGCCCGACGAATTATTGTTGTTATTCAATGGACTAAGCCCATTTGCAACAAAGTAAGCAAAATCAAATCCCTGACCTGTGGGGTAAAAAACTCCAAAAGTACCCACTGATGGTAGTAGGGCGCCAGAAAGTAGATTGGCGGGCAGATTAATTTTTGATGAAGTAGCTCTTATTAAAGGACGATTTGATAATAAGTCCCACTGTTCTAAATTTGCACGAAACTTGTATGGTGCAAACACCGCTGTAGCAGACTGTAATGGGTTAGAAGAGACCTTCGCTTGATTAAAAGTGACTCGTGCTGCTCTAGGGTTTCCCTCTGGGTAATGGATGATCATCACATCGCATAATTCACAACGTGGTTTTTGTCTCCCAGCACCTCGCATAGCTGTAAATGTCACTTGGTAACGATTACCATGATATTCATGCGCCAGCGCATTTGAACCAAGATAATCGAAAGTGCGGATAAATGCACGGAATAGCGCTATTTCACCTCTAGCATTCAATGACTCTATGCGAAAGGCATTCTGAAGAATTAATCCAGTCATTAGATTTATAGCCTCCTTAGTAATTAAGCATTCTGAAGATGGTGATAATACTATAAACAATCAATGAGTCATTAAATGAAATTCAAAAAAGAAATTCCTCACCCAGTGCGTTTATTTGAAGAGTGTCTGCTTCTGGCACAAAGCTGACATCTAGACGATGCATAGCTCTGTACCATTATAGTGCAGTTCAAATTCGAACTGGTACACAAATTACCCAACTAGCGATATCCCTCTTATCCCGCCTTCAATAATACTTCCCCTATCAGCCGATTCAATAAAATCAGCCCACCATTGCATCATGGGGCGTCTTTGCTCTAGGTAGTCACTGCGATTATAGGCGCGTCTAACTTCGTTTTTATCAACGTGGGCGAGGGCGGCTTCGATAACATCAGGAGGGAAGCCTTGCTCATTGAGTGCGGTACTAGCTATTGAGCGAAGGCCGTGTGAAACAAGCACACCCCCGAACCCAGCACGTTTTAATGCCGCATTAACGGTTTGGCTATTCATAGGTTGGGTAGGTTTGATACGGCTAGGAAAGATAAACTCACGGTTGCCACTGAGTGGTTTCATTAGCTCTAAGATGGCTAAAGCAGCGTCAGATAGCGGAACGGTATGTTCACGGTTCATCTTCATTCTAACAGCAGGTATCTTCCATTCATTAGCTTCAAAGTTGATTTCATCCCAACGGGCTTCCGCGGCTTCGGCAGGGCGTGAGATGGTGAGTAGCTGCCACATGAACAAGCATCGAGTCGATAGGCTAATACTAGCTGTACGCATTGTCTGCATGAGCTTTGGGAGCTGATCAGGGGGAATACTTGGCATATTCTTTTTCTTGGGTTTTTCAAAAGCTTTGCCAATATTGATACTCGGTACGGCATCAATTAAGCCAGTATTTTGAGCATAGATCATCACTTCGTTGATACGCTGACATAGGCGACGAACCGTTTCTAGCGCACCTCTGGCTTGTACTGGTTGTATTGCCTGAACCAATATATGGGCTTTGATATCGGTAACGCTGATATCGCCTATGGCGGGAAACACATCTCGTTCAAGTGAACGCCAAATATCGTTACCATAGTCTTCTGTTACAGTGGACTTCTTCACTTCCCACCAACGTTCAGCAACAAGTTGAAAGGTATTGGTTTTGGCCTCTTGAGAGTTTCTTATTTGATCTTTTTGATATTCTTGAGGATCAATATCTTTTGCCAGTAATGAGCGAGACTCTGCTCTAAGTTTTCTAGCATCTGAAAGTGTGACAGCAGGGTAGGCCCCAAAACTTTGTTTGGTCCTTTGTTTTGTATAAGGGCGGTAGTAACGGAATTGCCATAACTTGCTTCCGCTAGATTTGATTAGCAGTGTGAGTCCATCACCGTCATACAGCTGATAGTCCTTGTCCTGCGGTTTAGCTGCTTTGATTTCGGTATCGGTTAATGGCTTAGTTTTTCTTGCCATGAAAAATCTCCATGCGTTTAGGCCCAACAAAGATGTTAGTTCTTTTCGTTGGGCCTATCAATGGGCCTAAAGGAATTAGCTTGGGTGGGATAAAATAGGACAGTGTAGGACATAAAAAAAGCCCACAACTCATTGAGTTAGCGGGCTTTTTAGTCTTCTTTGGATGTCCTTAGAAGATAATTTGGTGGAGCTGGCGGGAGTTGAACCCGCGTCCGAAATTTCTACATTCTTTTTTATCATACTAAAAAACAATAAATCACCTTAAAAATTAACTTGTTAATTATCATTTATTGACAGCTACAATCATTTATTAAAAGTATTTATGGACTAAAAATGGACACTTTTAAACACTACTGCTCTAATTTCTTAAAAAAACTACGTTTATATTTATTATCAGTATAACTTACTTTAAAATCGTATTTTTCTTGAAATTTATTATTTTTGCAAAATGTAATGTAATTAGTATCTAGGTTAATAAAGTCATAAATATTAGGGTATTTATGTAGTGTAATAGAGGATAAACCATCATAGTTTAAAAATATATTATATATTTTTATGAAATCACTTACCATTTGTTTTAACTGAGAATCTGAGCATATTAGCGTAGATAGCTCCAATTCAACCCATTCTTTATGGCTTTGATTAAAATATTGTATTTTAAGTGTTTTTAAATTATTTGATTCTATTTTTGAATGAATGGATAAATATAATAAATTGATGCATTTGCTTATTTTTACTTGAGCATTAGCATTTTTTGAAATTTTTTCCATTTGAATTTCTATACTATCATTCTTATTTATTTCAAGTTTTGATATTTCAAGTAAATATTTATCTAATGAAGTTAGTAGATTGTTTATTTTTATTTTTTTATTGTTAGATTGTAAAGTTATCACTTTGGTTGGGGTTGTTTTATAATATAAACGATAATATATTAAATGTAATTGACCTATTGTTATTTTTAGGTTATGTTTTTGCGGTATTATATTTCTGACTATTTCATCTGAGTAGGAAGTTTTTTTATTATATTCTATTTTTAATAAGGTGAACTCAACATCCCTTGATGGTTTTATTTTTTCACCAACATAAGAAACGAAATCTTTTCTATGGCTATAGAATAAATCTGATTCACTTTTCCTTTTTGTTTGTTCAATCTGTTCATTTGTCTGTATTGTTCTATGTATATTATTAATCACAGCAGTAAACGGTATTGTTAAAGATAATAACCCTAATGGTAATGTGCTGATTTCTATGAATCTTTTAAATCCATGAGCAGAAATTACAGGAGTTTTTCCCCACCAAGCGAATACCCCAAAATAGAGAAATGATACAATGGGAATAATAATAGCTAACCTAAATAGAGTTTGTTCGGATAAAGGCTTAGCATCAATTTCAAAACTTTTCTTTTTATGTTCATAATTAACAATAAAATAAATTATGACAAAATAGCCAACAATAAAAGCTAATGCTTTAAGTGAGTCCATAATCTCATTCCATAAAATTCAAAGGGTTTTTAGTCACTGCATCTTCCAAATGACTTGGTGCAAAGTGTGCGTAAATCATCGTCATTTTGATATCAGAGTGTCCGAGAATATCTTTTAAAACTAAAATATTGCCGCCGTTCATCATAAAATGGCTGGCGAAAGTATGGCGTAAAACGTGGGTGCATTGCCCTTCAGGTAATTCAATTCCTGCTTTATTGATAGTGCGCTCGAATGTTTTACGACAAGGGGTGAATAGCTTTCCGCGCTTCTTAGGAATTTCATCATATAATTCCTTAGAAATCGGAACAGTACGCACCTTTTTACTTTTGGTATTTCGGTAGGTAATACGATAGGGCGTAACTTGGCTACTTTCTAAATTTTCGGCTTCACTCCAACGAGCTCCTGTTGCTAGGCAAATTTTAGAGATCATCAAAACGCTTTCACTATTAGATTCTGAAAGTGCCTCAAGTAATAACTTAATTTCATCTTGATATAAAAATGTCACCATACTTTCATCGACTTTGAAAGTCGGTAGCCCAGCTAATGGGTTGGCCAATGACCAATGACCTAATTTTTTTAGCGTACCAAAAACCGCAGATAAATTGCGTTGCTCATGATTAACGGTAACGGGTTTAATTGCCATTAATCGGCCGTTAATATCAGGAATTTCGCCCTTTAGGCGTCCTTCACGATAAAGGCTAAAATCAGAAGCGGTTAACTGAGATGCAATAGGATCACCAAGCCCTGCACAAATGGCCTTGAGTTTAGACATCATCCTGTCAGCATCGGTTAATGTTCTGCCATATAAATCATGCCATTGTGTGATTAAATCCGATAATCGCCTATTATCCTGCTTTTCACCTAGCCACGGTTTATCTTCCATTTGTCCCAGGATATATTTTTCATAGGATAAGGCTTCGCCTTTGGTCACGAACTTTTTGCGAATACGTTTACCATTGACGCCATTCGGCCTTAAATCACACAGCCATTCGCCAGAATCGGTTTTTCTTACAGTCATCTCTATATCTATTGGTTTTCAATAATCGTCACTACACGACCTAACACGGTTAAGTCTTCTAAATCACAATCAAATGGAATTCCAACGCCTGAAACACGGACTTTTTTAATTGGAATTCTTGTTAGCTCACGAATGCTAATTTTCCCCTCAATATCGACAAGCCATTTGCCATCAAAAACATCTGCAAATTTTTTATCGACGATTGAATAGGTGTCGCCATCTTGAACACAAATTGGTTCATCGGGGAGTGGGGCGGTATTTTTAAACATGACCTTATCAAACATCACGCTACTGGCAGGAATAAGCTGGCCATTCATTAAGCGATAGTTTGATAATTTGATGATATCAACTTTTTGATTGTCAAATGGGGCTCCTGTTCCAAATGTCAGCCACTCAAGGTTAGCTCCTGTCTCTAGTGAACAACGAACAACGATATCAGCGGGGAATATATCTCTTTTATAACGCATCGATAAGCTACTACTAGCAATACCTAAATGTTCAGCTAAAGCTAATTTAGATGAAAAACCATAAGCCTCAATAGTACGATCAAGGACGTCACTGCCGCCTTTAGTGAAGTTTATTTCTAGACTCAAGGTAAATACCTCTTGATTTTAGCTTTGAGTGAATTTATAGTTCACTCATAGTTGGTGTTAGTCAATGTTATATAGAATGTCACTAGATGATAGCTAGTGATAACCAATAGGAGATTTTGCCTCATGAAACAAAATACCGCAACAGTTTCACATTCTGAGAATCGTTGGGTTCCTTTAAAGTCGTTCTGTGAACGAACAGACATCAAAATTCGCACAGCGAGATACTACATTCATACTGGAAAGCTAAAAATTAAGCCTAAGACAAAACCAAATGAGCGTGTTTTTGTTGACTGGTTTGCTTGGAATAATGGCTAGTATTGTTCGCGTTTAGTGAATATTGCTAAACGAATAGTGAAATAATTAACAGGAAAACACCATGTTTGATTATCAGGTTTCCAAACAAGCGCACTTTGATAATGCCTGTCGGGCATTTGCCACATCCCATAAAGGTGAGCTTGTTCAGATTGCGAATGATATCGGCATGAACCCACAAATGTTACGCAACAAGCTCAACCCTGAACAGCCGCACTTAGTCACTTGTGCAGACCTGTTTAAGTTAACCAACGCCACCAAAGATCCATCATTATTAGATGGTGTGCTGGAGCAGCTGAATTGCCAGCCATCTGTCCCGATGACAGATATTGGTGATAACAATGTGCAAGGTTATTTATTAGGGGCGACAGCAGAGGTCGGTAAGTTAGCCAATCATGTGGTTGATGGCGGCCATATCAACAACACCAGGTCAGCGGAAATTAAGCAGAGCGTGAATAATGCGATCCGTTGTTTAGCCTTAGTTGGCGTCACCATCTCAGCACGTTTTCATTCAAACCCTGCATTAGTATCCGCGATTGATACGGTAGTAGGTTTTGGCCAATCAATGGTGTGAGGACAATATGACTCAAGCACACAAGCAGCAATATAAATACAAAGTTACGGGCGATTCATTTAAAGCAAAATCTAACAATGATTTAAAAGTGATCATCCCTGTAATTGTTTTTGCCACTATCTATTTACTTGCAAGAATATAGGTGGAAGTTATGTATCAGAACCCAATAGAGCTAGAACAACGCGCCCAATATATGCAATTAGAGCAGCGCATTAATGGGCTTAATAAAACATCAGAAATTAAATCAAAACACTTTGGTTTAAAAAATGATGAGCTGAAATATTTTATCAAAGAAATGCGCGACCGTTTTAATGAACATCACGAAGAAAATAAAAAGTTTTTAGGTGTGATTTTCTATATGGCGAATATTGATAAGAGCCGCCACGATTGCCAATTTGAAGACCTCTCCACGAAAGAGATTTTTAATATCGTCAAAGCCATTAATCATATAAAAGCGATTAGCGCATTTTTACCAAAAAACTTAGCTTTACCCCTTAATTAAATAACCAACGAAAAATTAATGACATTGATTTGTCAGGGCTTTTTACACATTAAATTTAGGAAAACGGATAAATGAATATACCAGAACCGATATTTACACCTGTATATGATTTAGGTAATGGCGAAGATGCCACGATGCTTGCTGTCATAAAGCAGAACCGTGAAGATGAAAAGAATACACGTTCGATTATTTTCGCTTCTCGCTTACGTCGCCTTTCCAATCAAGTCATGAAAGACAAGCTGGATTATGCGCAAATAGCGCAACTGTTAGAAAGTGAAGCCAATCACATCGAACACCAGGCGCAAGAACTGAATTATGTTTGAAGCGCAGGAACACAATAGCGACGTATATATTTCAATACGTCGCCATCAAGAAGCCAATAAGCCAGAGTTGCCGAAATCAGCGACTCTGGCTGAACGCATTATGTGGGATGCCAATAGAGATGATGCCGAGTGGCGTCATGAAATTATTGCGCACGTCCCCGATTTCCTTGCCATCTATTTTGCTACCAAATACGCCAAAATCTTTAAAAAATCAGGTCGTCGTCGTGCCAATGAATTTTTACGCAAAACCGCTAAGAATGTATTGCCACGATTTGAACGTGTGATGAAACAATATGAGTTTAAACACTATGCATCGGGTAACGTGCCATTTCCTTTTATCGAACAACTGGAAAATATCGCTCAGTTAGATAGAACGGTTATCAAATCACTAGCCAGTGATATTGCTGGTTTTATGAGTGAAAACTACCAATCAGCAACAGAGCAATACGCGAACAGCGACCCAAAAAATGAATATGAAGCCCGTGAGCGCTTAGATAAAACCTATTCATTTATCGCTAAATTAACGCTTCAATCAGGCACACAACCCCCTTATTGGCAACAGTTCAAGCATGGCCACAAGAAACCAACCGACGATCAACTATGTGCAGCACTGCTACGCATGTTTGATGCTGCGTGGTGGTACCGTCGTTTAAAACGTTTGTGCGATGTAAAACGTGAACACCTTGCCATTGCGATTGGCCAAGTACAAAAATCAGCGTCCCCGTATGTCTCTAAAACCACATTACATCGATGGGTAGAACAAAAGCGCGCTAACTGGCAATACCTAAAAGATTTTGAGTTAGAAGATGAGGAAGGCAATCGTTCTGATTTATCAAAAATGGTATTAGGTAGCGTGGCAAATCCTGCCGTTCGTCGTTGTGAATTGATGGCGCGAATGCGTGGCTTTGAGGATTTAGCTGATGAAATGGGTTGTGTGGGCGAGTTCTATACCATCACTGCACCTTCGAAATATCATTCAACCTACCAAGCAGGCGGCTTTGTCACTAATTGGATGGGTAATGATCCACGTGCAACACAAAAGTACCTTTGTGGTGTTTGGCAAAAAATCAGAGCGGCTTACGCAAGAGCTGGCATTCGTGTGTTTGGCTTTCGCGTTGTCGAGCCTCACCACGATGGCACACCTCATTGGCATATGTTGTTATTTGTTCGCCCTGAGCAGGTAGACGAACTGCGCGATATCTTTTGTTATTACGCTCGGTTGGAAGATTCGGAAGAACTGCAATCTTATAAAGCGCTAAAAGCCCGTTTTCATGTAGAGCCTATCGATAAAGAGAAAGGTAGTGCAACAGGCTATATCGCTAAGTACATCAGTAAGAATATTGATGGCTACGCGATGGACGATGAACTTGACGAAGAAACAGGACAGAAAGCCAAAGAAATGGCGCGTTCGGTTTCGGCTTGGGCATCACATCATAAAATTAGACAGTTTCAGCAAATAGGCGGTGCGCCTGTGTCTGTATGGCGTGAATTACGTCGTATGGGTGATGATGTCGAAGCATCAACAGGTTTAGATGTTGAGTTTGCCGAAGTTCACAAAGCGGCAGATACAAGTAATTGGAGCGAGTACACCAAATTACAAGGTGGTGCCTTTGTCCGTCGTGCTGATCTTATTGCGCGCCTTTGGTATGAGCGTGAAGAAAAGACCAACGCCTACGGTGAGCCCGTCGATTGCATCAAGGGGGTTTACTGTACTTTAGTGGGTAACGACTCCCCAATTATCACACGTATTAAGAACTGGCAGATTGTGCCGAAGTTAGCCGAAGCGACAGCGGAGGCTGGTTTTGATGGCGCGATTAGCGCCCCTTGGAGTTCTGTCAATAACTGTACGGAGGTTCTCGGGACGGTTAAAGATAGAAATATGGCTATCAGCAATATTGTAGATGCGGCCAAGTCAATTGGGATAATTTTTGACCCAGATAAGGATAAACCAATGTTGCTTTCGTTATGGAAAGGAGCGATTTATACAGAAAATGGCCAAAGCGTGAGGTTTCACGGAAATGGCCATATACAGAAGATTGTGACTAAGGAGCAGAAACGGAAATCGTACCTAGAAAAGTGCGAGAGCAGATTAGCTTAATTTAAGGTTTTGCATTCAAATCCTGATCTCGCATTTTAATTTCTTCATATTCACTTATTGGTTTATATAATTTATCACATTCATTTGAAATTACATTAAATATAGGTAATAAGTTAGATCTCATATCGTCCTTAATTGTTTTGTGATGTTCCAGATGAACATCAACAATATCAAATACTCTATTAAAAATATTTAATATTATTAAAGTAACAAGAAAGGAGTTACCAAGAACTTCTTTAGCAAAAAAACAGTCAAGATATTCATTAAGTCCATGCTGCAAATGTTTCTCGTGTTCGTATTTTTCTTCTTCTTTTTTTATTTTTTCTTTTAATTTTTTTAGCTTATTTTTTAAAATTAAATTAACCTCATCATTAAGCCCAACTGCTCTAGCTATTTCTTTTACAACACTTTCTAGTTCAATGTATTTATTTTTAAGAAAATCATTAATTATGCTGTTTCCGATATAATTATTTTCTTTTGTTTTTGTAGCCATGGACTGGATGACATTGTTTAATTCATTTAGTTTATTCTTTAAGCTCTGTAAATAATCTTGATCAATCGATTCATTGAAGCCATTTGCTACAGTTGATTTGTGGTATAATTTTTTATAAAGCTTATTAGGCAATTCTATAATAATATCATTTTCTATTATTTCATGAGCTACTTTTATAGTATTAAACTCTTCAATAATGTATTTTTTATGAGAATAAAAACTATCAGAGATGTTTTTTATTTCAGTAACTTGAATTTGTTTTTCGGTTTGTATTGTTCTATGAATATTAGAAACTATAACCCCAAAGATCGGAGATAGTGCCAGTACACCTAATGGGAGCTTACTTTCATTAAAAAAAACACTGAATCCACCTGAGTCAAAATTTATTTCATTTGAAAGAAACACAAAATACTCTAGATAAAAGAAAATACCAATAGGCACTATAATTCCTAACCAGAATAAGTATTGCTTATCTAAGCTATCTGATTTTATCTCAAAAGAAACCTCTCTAGTTCCTTTTAAGGATGCATCAGTTACTAAATAAGATATGGCAAAAAGTACTGCTATTGTGACTAGCAGCATAATTACTGGCATTTGTTCAATAGGTGATAATCCAACCATTTTAGCTTCCATTATTCTTCAATATTTTCATTGATATTAGTTTTCTTGTATTCTATAGCGTTTTGGCCTAATGCTTTTCTTACCATGTAACTGCCATAAAAGTTTTTTGTGAACTCATTTTCTAACGAAAAATTATAGCCAATAGAGTATAGAAATCTCTCTATAAAAATATTTATTTCATTAAGAACCTTCCATATGTTATTCATTATATTCAGCTGATTATAACCTTCAGATTTATCATATGTAAGATCGAGGAATGTATAATTTTCCTGAAATAGACTAAAGTGTTCAAAAAGATAAATTATGTTATCATGTATACCGTATACATGGTGGTCAATTGTTTCTTTGTTTTCTTCATAAATTAAAATACCATTATCAGTATTAAAATAAAGCTCAGATAAATACTCTCCTGCTTGTTGATATAAATTACCATGTAATTTATCCAATTCAGAGATAAAACTATCTGATATTGTATTATTCACTCCATGTGAGTCAGATGATTTATCAAAGATATCCCTATATAGTTTCATTTTGCTTTTTATTACATACTCACATGATAATAAAGTAACTTTAAACTCTTTTAATTCATCACATATTATTTTCATATGAGAGTTAAAGGAGTCAAAATTATTTTTTAATTTTGTAATGTTAATTTGTTCTTCAGTTTTTTCAATTTGTTTCTCAGTTTGAATTGTTCTATGTACATTCGAAACAATCACACCAAATATTGGCGAAAGTGCCAAAACAGCCAAAGGAAATTTACTTATATTTGCAAACTTTTCTAATCCCGCTTCGCTCAAATCAGGAATATAGTCCTTCCAGATAATTACGCCAAAGATTAAAAATAGTACAATTGGGGATAGCACTGCAAACCAAAATAATGGTTGTTTATCTAGGCTCTCATCATTTAACTTTAGCTTATCTGTATATAATAGGCTTAAAAATGCCCCTAGAAACAGAGAAATAATTATAAATATCAGAAAACCCGAAATATATGGATTCATACCACCCCCTATCAAAATTTGCACAGAATTCTAATCGATCAAAAAATTTTAAACTACCTCTTTCATACTAGGTAAATTTACTGTATAAATAACCAGTAAAGTGATTTTATGTAAGAGGATCATGTAGATGCTAGAGGCGTCAGTGGCGTTGGAACGGATAGAAATCATCGCCAGGTTTGGGAGTTTGGATTTATGTAATGATAAAGAGCGCCAAGTTGTATTAGCGCTGATTATGGAAATCGCAGAGGACACACGCAGAATTGAGAAACATAAAATAAAAAAGTCACTCAAAAGTGACCAACGAAAAATAGCTTTAAACGGGGCTGGACTTTAACAAGTCTAGCGCCATTTGGCGCTGTTCAGGGTTTAAATTCTGTATCATCGAACCAATCATTTTATTACTTTTCGCGCTTGGGCTAATCGTATGGTCAAACGTCAGACTTAACACATAAGTATGGCCGCATTCGACGTCACTACAGGCACAATAGAGATCTGAAACTTCACGATGCTTTCTATTTGATTTACGAATAATCGCCTTTTCCCCACACTCAGGGCAGAATATTTTTAATACTCGCATGTTCCAAATCTCCGCTTGATAATGACCCCGTAATTTTACCTTACTTTTGCGCATTTTTCATTTCCCTATGACCGTTAAATTCCGTAAATATCATTAATTTTGCGTTATTCTTAATTCAATTGGTGGCTATCTTCTTGAAAAGTGATCTTTAAATGATCGGGCACCTCAGCATCGTTATTTATCGCGTTAGCAAACATCCGCTGAACAGGAATAATTTCATCTTGTCGATAGGCTTCACGGGCATTGCGAGGGTCACCTAAGCCGCCAACATTGCCAGGAATAATCCCCGCTAACCCCGCAGGGAAACGGTGTGCGGTTAAGATATCTTGCGCACTGATGTTTTTCACATTACTAAATTCATCATTGGCTGAAATGTCCCCCACAGGAATAAACTTGATGCCGTCCGCATCCCCATTGGGAATATGCACGAACATGGTTTCAAAGTTACCAATCCCTTTGCTTTGCTCTAATTTTTTGGTGATCATCACCTCCACTTCATCGGTCAGCATTGGGTCATTACAGAAAATCATCCCCCCTGTATGCGCTCCGTTGTGGTAGTAACGACGGCGAAAGATGGTCGCCTCACTGTTTAACATGGCCGCATGAATGCCCCCGATATAATCAGGGATGCCGTAAACTTGCTGTTGGGGGTCATATTGCTTGATATAAATGACATCGTCAGGGGTATACACCATCGGCTCACCTTCTTGCAAAATCACAAAATCATCATTTTTACGACGACGCATAAACAGGGCTGGCAGCACATACAGCCCAACCACTTCCCCGTAATAATTACGCAGCTTTAAGATGGGCGTATCACCAAACACAATATAATCCAACACACTGGCACGCAGCTCCTGATGCGTGAGGCCACCGCCTTGATAATCCGATAGCACCATATTGGCACGCGCATGAATAACGCCCCCGTGTTGGCCATTTAAATTCACCAATTGCGCCAAGGCAGTGCGGTCTATGGGCAAGCTGTAATGGTCATAATCATTGTCATACCAAATGTTTTGGTATTCCGTATGGGTGGTTAAAATGGGTTCTGGCTTGCCTAATGTGATGATGTTCATCGATTTTTGGCTCGTAGTTTGTTTCTGTGCAGTTTTCCGTAACTTTTTCTTACTCATCATGCAGCCTTTTGAAATTTATATTTAGATTTACGCTGTCTTTCATTGTTTAGCGGTTCGTTGGCCACGGCGTGTGACGTGGCAAAAAACACGTCTGCGTGACCCGTTTCCTTACTGCGATCCGCGATAAAGGTCATCGAACCCCCTTTACCCGTGGTGGTGTGCCGAATGGCTAAGAAGCTGGCCATAATTTCTTTTTGCTCAACGTCCCAGGCAATGCGCTGTTCATCCACCAAATCAATCATTTTGAGAACTAATTGCGTTTTGGTGTTTTGGCTGTAATGGATGGCGGTAGTGACGCGCGGGGCAAAATCGGCCACCATCTCATATACCCCGTGGCCAATCCCCGTGGTATCAATGCCGATATGGGTAAAACGGTATTGGCTGTACAAGTCTTGAATTTGTTTGGCTTGGTGTTTCCAGCTCATGCCCTGCCAATAAAATGTTGCGAGGATGCGAAAATATTCACCTGCCACCAAAGGCGGTGCGACTATTACAAAAGTGGAGGTATCCCCCGAACGTGCGGGGTCGTAACCGCCCCAAACTTCTTTATCACCAAACGGCCGTGCAGCATTAATATCGTGATCATCCCAGACACCAATATCGATGGCACATTTTTCAAGGTCGTTATACTTGAAAACCGATGCGCCACTGTCGACAAACACGCACATATACAGCATGTTAAAGGTGTCTTTGTTATAGCGGTTGCGCAGTTTTTCAATGGATGCCAGGTTAAACCCGTTGCGGACAGCGTCTTCAATCGTAATGACATAGCGCCATTGGCCATCCGGGCAATCACGGCCACCGTCTTGCATTTCTTCAAAGCTTGGGAATTCCACATTTTTACGTTTGGCATCACTACCGCGCCATTCGTCACCTGTCCAAAACGGGTAAGCGGGATGGGTTTTGGCGCTCGGTGTGGAAAAATAGGTGGTGCGCCATTTGTCGTGGGTTGCCATCGCAGAGGCGACTTCATTCAGTCGTTTAAAATCAGGCACCCAAAAATATTCATCGCAATACAAATGGCCACTGTATGACTGTGCGGTGTTTTTATTGGTGGATAAGAAGCGCAACTCTGCACCATTGCTTAAACGGATAGGGTTACCCGTAAGCGTGACCCCGAAGAATTTGTCCGCGATATTGACGATATAGGAGCGAAATACCTCGGCTTGCGGCCGTGAAGCGGATAAAAAGATTTGTGGATCGCCTGTGAGTACCGCATCCTCGAACGCTTCAAAGGCAAAATACCACGTCGCCCCAATTTGGCGTGATTTAAGGATATTGCGAATGGCTTTTTTAATATTAATGCGCAGGTGTTTTTGGTAGCCAAATAGCATTTCATCCGCGAATTTCTGAAAGTCTTCAGGGGTCAGTTCAGAGATATCATTTTTCTTATAACGACGTTTTTTCTTGGTTTCGCCATCGTCATTTGTACTGTATTCCCCGCCAGACTCGCCTTGCGCTTTGATTTCAGCCAGCTTTTCCTTGTGCTTATTGGCCTGTGCCATCAATTTGACGTGATGAGCAATCAGCCTGTCGAGCTCCTCCAGTTCAAGTTCCGTTTTTTTATTGCGCTCCGATAACAGCGTAATACGTCGGTTAATTGCCTCCAACACGCTCTCATGGTTGAGCATATCCGCCCAGCACCATTTTTGCGCCCAATAGTAGACAATCCGCCTGTTAGGCAGGTTAAGTTCCTCCGCGATTTCAGCGGGGGTATAGCGTCGCAAATAAAGTGATTTGGCGACCTGTATTTTTGTATCTGAGTGTTTAGCCATAGTGGTGCCATTGTGCAATGTTCAGAAATTGCAGGCATCTACCTGTTTTCGGTAATGGCGGGATAGCCGAACTCAACCATTCGCACCGTGAATAAGAATTGGCAATACTGATGGCTCAAAAGGAACGGAATGCAGCTAAGGATTTTGAATGTCGCAATTACGCACAACATGGCTCTGCATTGCCACGGAAGGTGAAACCGTTGATGGTCGGGAAATTCTGCCCGAGGAAATTATCGAAATGGCAGAAACCTATGATACCGATTTGTACACCGCCATGATTTGGCCTCGGCACAATAAGCCAGGCGAAGACCGCGGTGTTCCACTCGGTGAGGTGGTGGAATTACGCGCTGATACCGATGAAAGCGATACGCTGCGTTTGTATGCCGTACTTCGGCCATTTGCCCGTTTATTGGAAATGAACAGCCAAAACCGTGGGGTGTTTACCTCGGTCGAGATGAATCCCGATTTTCGCAATTCAGGCGTGACATATTTAGAGGGCTTGGCGGTAACGGACACCCCAGCCAGTGTAGGTACGACAAGGCTAGACTTTAGTCGTCAAAAACAAAGGAAACGAAAAATGGCAAAACCCACAAAGAAAACATGGCGTCAGCACTTTGGCATTGAAGAAGTCAAAGAAGAAAAGCCAACCGAAACCACCGTTGATGATGAGGTGTTATCGGGCATGGCGGCAGATTTGGCGGCAGCACTGACTAAAATCGCTGAATTAGAAACCATGTTGGAACAAGCGCAAAGTGATGTGGAAGTGGTGAAAGAGGTCGTGGACACCGAAGATTTCGCCAAACTGTGCGACAACTTACCCGAAATCACCAAATCATTCAGCAAAGTGGCGACCCAGCTCCCAGGGAAAAACCCCGCAGGCCGTAAAGAGTTTGTACACCTCTAATCCATTGTGATCAGAGCCCATTACTGAATTTTGGAGAGGGATTTCCATGTTTTTAAACAATACGGCCAGAACGTATTTAAAAGGCCATAAATCAGGCCTTGAACGCTCATACAACATTGATGATGCGTCGAAATATTTTGCCATCACCGAACCCAAAGAAATTGCGTTACGTAAAGCGATTATGGAATCCGTTGAGTTTCTCAACTTGATTTACTGCGCGGACGTTGACCAATTGGCTGGACAAGTGATTTCCGTGGGTAACCCTGGATTATTCACGGGGCGTAAGAAAGGCGGCCGTTTCATGCGTGAAACGGGCATTGATGGCAATGAGTATAAATTAGCCGAAACCGACTCAGGGGCGTTTTTACCGTGGGATGTGCTGTCCGTTTGGGCAAACTCAGGCGGTGAAAATGAGTTTTACCAACGGATGCAAAATTTCGTGAATGAAAGCTTTGCCCTCGACATGTTGCGAATTGGTTTTAACGGTACGCATGTGGCCGATAGTACCGATGCGAAAAAGTACCCGAATGGGGAAGATGTGAATAAAGGTTGGCACCAAATCGCCAAAGAATGGGACGGCGGAAAACAAGTGATCTCCGAATCCATCACCTTGGATGAAAAAGGCGATTTCCGTTCGCTTGATGCGATGGCACAAGAAGTGGTGAATACCTGTATTCCTGTGCAATACCGCACCGACCCACGCCTTGTGGTGTTAGTGGGTGCTGACTTGGTGGCTGCGGAGCAACATCGCTTATATCAAGCCGCCGACCGCCCAACGGAGAAAATTGCCGCGCAATTGCTGGGTACCACTATCGCAGGCCGTGCCGCCTACATCCCGCCATTTATGCCAGGGAAACGCTTAGTGGTCACCACGTTATCTAACTTGCACCTGTACACGCAGCGCAATACGCGCCAACGCAAAGCGGAATTTGTGGATGACCGTAAACAGTATGAAAACAATTACCTGCGTAACGAGGGCTATGCGTTGGAATACCCTGAGCTTTACGGGGCAATTGATGAGTCAGCGGTCACTATCGGCGAATTGGTTGAGCCGAAAGACACGGTAGAGACAGACTAATGTTATCACCCGGTCAACGCCACCGCTTAAAGGTGGAAATGCGCCAAAAGCTGGAGCAGCAACAAGCGGTTGCCATTGCCGATGGCGAAAGTATGCACTTACAAGCGCGTGCCGTTGACAAGGATGCCGCACGGCTCAAAGGGATGACCAACGCAGAACGCACCGAGATAAAACGGCACGAATTTTTGCCTAATTATCTGCCGACTGCCCAGCGTTATCTGGACGACGGGAAAATCTATAAAAACCCGATTTTTGCCTACTGTGTCGTGTGGCTGTTTGATGTGGGGGAATTCCAACAAGGATTGGATTGGGCGGACATCGCCATTGAGCAAGGACAGCTTACCCCAACAGGCTTTAAAAGTGGCTTTCCTGCCTTTGTGGCTGACACCATCTTGCAATGGGCACAGCTTGAAACCGAAGCAGGTCATGCCATTGAACCCTATTTTTCACGCACGTTTCACAACGTCACCGAAAAATGGCGGGTTCACGAAAAAATCAAAGCCAAGTGGTACAAGTTCGCGGCTTTGGACATCCTCAAAGGGGATAACAGTGAAGCGAAAGCCAGTGCCATTGATAATGTGGATGATTTAGAAAAAGCCGATGCTTACCTTGCGAGGGCGCATCAGCTAAACCCGAAAAGTGGCGTAAGAACCCATCGCACGCGCATTGCTATGCGGCTGCGGGCACTTACTGCCGAATGACTACCGCAAGCCAAGTGGGCGCAGCTGAGGCAATGCAATTAATTGCAATTGGCCATGGAAGCTGGCCTAGCCCACTTTTTACATTAAGGACAGCCCATGTTTGATGGTAATAGCGGTAATTATCGCCAAGAAATCATTACCAATGACGGTTTTTGGCCAGATGTGGATTTACTGGAATTTCAGAAAAGCCGTTCGCTACCAAGCAGTATCGATACTGACTTTTTAGCCGATGCACTCTTGAACACCATCACGGAAATTAATGGTGAGCTCACTAGTGTGAAAAATCAGCACCACGCCAAAGGGTACCACCAAGCGGCAGCGGTGCCAGGTGTGCAACGTAATGGCCGTAATGCCTTATGTGCGCAGTATTTAAAAGCAGTGTTTGCGCGAGCCAAAGCGGATTTATTGGGGGAATACAGCTCTATCGTGAACCGTGCCCCAAATTCGCAGCAAGAAAGCCCTGAACTGCGTAACCGCCTGTTAGCAGAATCCTCATTAGTGATCCGCAATATGAAAGGCTTAAAACGTGCCACGGTAACCATGATATGAGCAAGTTGCAGCAATTAACCGCCTTTTTAAAGGCTAACTTGCCCGATGGTGTGTGCAATGTGGAGTTTTCCAGTGTGATGGACAGCATTCAGTTTATCCCTGCGCAGCGCGATTTGGGCAATGACCAATACCGAATGCACATCAAACAATATGACGCGACGATTGCGTGGGGGCGTTTCCCCTATCGCCAAGTAAACCCTGATTATATCGGTATCTTGATTGATGCGTGGCTCAATGAAAATGACGATATCGATGATATTCAACTGGATTTAGAGCGCCCATCGATGGACGTGGATTTAAACGAAAGCCACCAAGCGGTGGTGATAGTTACGCTGCAATTGGCGGAGAACGTCAACATGCGAGAGGACGAAAACGGCATTGTGCCGATGGATGGTAAGCGCTGGACGCTGTGCGACCCCGATGTGTGGATTGCCCAAGAGGCCAATATTGCAGGCGTTCACGCATGATAAGCGGCCAGTTAAATCAACGCCAATTTAACACGCTGCAAGACGCGCTTAAGCGGTTTGATTTAACCCCGAAAAAGCGCCAACGCCTGTTATGGCGTATCGCTAAATACGGTGTGATAGCGGCAGCAAAACGCAACGTTCGTAACCAACAAACGCCAGAGGGCGAACCGTGGCAACAACGCCAGGGAAACTGGCGCAAAAAAATGCTGCGCAATATGCCCAAAGTGCTGCACATCAAGGAATTGCCCGAAACCGAAAGTGTGCGAATTTACCTCAAAGGGGGCAAATATCGCAATGGCAAAAAACAGATCCCTGCGGGGGTTGTGGGTTATTCACAACAACATGGAATGAATGTGACCGTGAGTAAATCCAGCTTTAAATCTGAGCGCGATAAAACACGGCCAGCCACCAAGAAGCAAGCCAAAAAGTTACGGGCGCTTGGGTACAAAGAGCGCAAAGGCAAAGGCTGGCGCAAACCGCCAGTTAAAGCCATTGAAAGCGGGATGAGCTTTGCTAAAGCAGGTTTGTTAATTCGCACCTTAAGCGATGAAACGCCGCAAAATTCATGGGTGATTGATGTGCCAGCGCGTGAGTTTTTGGGCATCAATCAAGATGAATTTGAAAAAGCCCTCGCACGGCAACTGCAAGGGATTGGGTTTGGTTAAACAACCATAAAAGAGGGATTTTTTATGACATGGCCATCTGTACAGGTGAACCAAGTAAATCAGCTACAAGGGGAAACCAAAGAGGTTGAACGCACCGTATTGTTTGTCGGTACAGGCAATACCAATGTGGGCAAAACGGTTTCCGTCAATACGCAAACGGATTTTGATGATGTGTTAGGCCGTGAAGATAGCGACCTGAAACGCAATGTGATGGCCGCCATGAATAACGCGGGGCAAAACTGGTCGGCTTATCTTCATGTTATGGCCGTTGATTCAGAGCCGTTGGGGTTTGTGGATGCAGTGATTGCCGCGCAAGACGTGGCCAGTGTGGAGGGTTACGTCTTACTGACCACTGCCAGCAAAGAAGTCATTGATGCCGCCAATACCTTGCGTGAAACCTTAATCGCCAAATATGGCCGTTGGGTATGGTCAATCATTACCGTGGATGCCCCCACCAAAGACGAAAGCTGGCCAGATTATGTGGCTCGCATTATTACATTGCAAAAAGGCATTGCTGCCCCGTCGGTGCAACTGGTACCACAACTGTGGGGCAAAGAAGCGGGTGTATTGGCAGGCCGTTTATGTACCCGCTCGGTGACCATCGCGGACACACCTGCACGGGTAAAAACAGGCGCATTAAAAGACATGGGCGCAACGCTTCCCCTTGATGGTACGGGTAAAGAAATTGATTTAGCCACCTTGCAAGCTTTGGAGAAAAACCGCCTCAGTGTGCCAATGTGGTATCCCGACTACGACGGTTTGTACTGGGCTGATGGCCGCACGTTAGACGTGGAAGGCGGTGATTTTCAAAATATCGAAAACCTGCGCATTGTCGATAAAGTGGCGCGAAATGTACGCATTCGGGCAATTGCCAAAATTGGTGACCGTAGCCTAAACAGTACGCCCAATTCCATTGAAACCCACAAAAGCTATTTTGCCCGAGTCATGCGTGAAATGGCACGCTCTAGCCAAATCAACGGCATTACGTTCCCAGGGGAATGCAAACCGCCACAAGATAGTGATGTGGTCATTACGTGGATGAGTAAAACCAAAGTCGCGGTTTATTTTGTGGTTCGAACCTACGAATGCCCGAAAGGCATTGAAGCGAGTGTGATCTTAGATACCAGCTTGGAGGGTGCAGCATGAGTAAACGGGTTTCGGGGCAGTCGTTTGATTTCAACCTAGACGGCTCACTCATTCATGTTGAGAAATCAACGTTAAATCTTACGGATAATACGGGCGTTGCCCAAACCAATGGTGTGCCCGATGGTTGGGTTTCGGGGGATGTGTCTGGCGAGGGTGAGCTGGAATTTAGCACCAAAGCATTAGCGATTTTAAAAGCCAAAGCCCGTGCGGCAGGCTCATGGCGCAGCATCCCCGAAGTGGATTTGATGTGGTACGCCAAAGCAGGCGGTGAAGAAATGAAAGTGGAAGCCTTTGGCTGCAAATTGCTGCTATCGGACATTCTAGACCATGACCCTAAAGGCGGCAGTACCGTCAATTTAAAGGTGAAATTCCTTGTCACCAGCCCTGATTTTGTGCGCTTGGATGGCATTCCTTACCTTGAATCTGAATTGACAGACAAATTAATTGGTTAAAAGGAACAATGTTCATGGAAGAACATGAAAAAACATTTATCACCCTGTTTTTTATTGGTGCACTGATTGCCATTGGCAAGGTGCTCACGGGGGATGAGCCTATCACCCTGCGTTTATTTATTGGGCGCATTCTTTTGGGCTCTGCCGTGTCAGTGATGGCAGGCGCTATCTTGATTTGGGTACCCGATATCTCACCGCTAGCCATCACTGGACTAGGCTCTGCCTTTGGTATTGCGGGGTATCAGTTAATTGAATTGTGGCTGCGCAAACGTGGAAGCGCACTATTAAAAGGGAAATTTAAACAATGACACTTTCAGAGAAACAAGCCTTATTCACCGTAATGATTGGCAGGCTGATTTTATGGGCAGATGAGCATGGTTACCGCCTGACCTTTGGCGAAGCGTTTCGCACTAGTGAACAAGCCAGCGCGAATGCTAAAACAGGTAAAGGCATCAAAAACAGCTTGCACACCTCACGTTTAGCTGTGGACTTTAATTTATTTATCAACGGTCAGTATCGTGAAGACACCCCAAGCTATTTACCCCTAGGCGAATATTGGGAATCTATCGGGGGCACTTGGGGCGGCCGATTTAACGATGGCAACCATTTCAGCTTAGCCCATAACGGGGTGAAGTAATGGCCAAACAACTTGCGTTGGTGTTCGCGTTAGGGATAGCGGCCTTTGGCGCTGGTTGGTGGGTGAATGGGCTTTATCACGACAGCTTGCAGCTCAACATTGAACGCGCTGCCAAACAAGCAGGCGATAAAGCCCGAGCCGAAGCCCAAGCCATTTCCCGTGAATCGGCGCGTCAGCTTGAAAACCAATTGGAGAATATTGCCAATGCAACGCCCAGGGAAATCAGAACCGAAGTTATTAAACCTGTGTTCACTAATGTGTGTGTTAGCCCTGAGTTTGTCAGCTTGTACAACAACGCCGCCGAGCGTATCGAGCGAGAGTTATCAGGAAAATCTGTTAACCAAGTGCCCAATCTTGTTACCGAGACTGAACGGGCAAACGGGCAAGCACATCAGTGAGCCATTAGAACTATTTTTAACCTTGTACGGCAATTGTGCCGCACGTCATAACCAGTTAGTGGATGACATTAACCGCAAAAGGAATTGAACCATGAGCCAACCAATCACATTAGACATCGCAGGAAAAGATTACCGTTTCGAACCCAACATGACCGCCTATAACGGGTTTATCAATGAAATGGCGATGGACAATAAAATTGCCCCTGCCCACACCTATTTACGCCGCATTGTGGTGAAAGACGACAAAGACGCGCTGGATGAACTGTTAAAACAGCCAGGTGCCGCGTTGCAAATCGCTTCATCCATCAATGAGCAATACGCCCCGAAATTGGACATTAGCGTAAAAAACTGAGGGCACGGGTTGAATCTATCGAGCGTAACGAGTTAGAGCAATTTATTGCGCTGCGTCGTCATTACTATCCTCATGATAATGATGAAATTGATAGTTTGGCTCGTGCTGCATGGCTGAATAACCAACACTGGGAAAATATGCGCATTGCCGTGGCCAACGGCATTGCACTGGCGTTAAAGGGTGATAAATGAACTCATTAGATTTTACCTTAAGCTTAATTGATAACGTGACGCAGCCGTTAAAACAGGCACAGTCTGCGTTATCCAATTTTGCGAATGAGAGTCAAAAAGCCTTTACCCAAAGTGCCATTGGCGTGGCAGGGTTAGCGGGTGCGTTATTTTCCTTAAAAGGCCTACTAGACCCTGCGCTGCAAATGAATGAAGCGCTACAAACCGCCAGTTTACAAGGTGTGGATGCTAGCGCGATGAAAAACGTCACCCAAGCGGCCATGAAATTCAGTGCCCAATATGGTAAATCCTCCGTGGAATTTACCCAATCTGCGCTCACCATCCGCAAAGCCATTCAAGGCGTAGCCGATAACGAACTGCCTTATTTAACCACGGTGACCAATACCACGGCCACCGCCTTAAAAAGTACCGCAGATGAAACCACCGCCTATATGGGGCAGATGTTTTCGCAGTTTACCACCTACGCCAACCAAGTCGGCAAAAGCCAATTTGCCGAAGAACTGGCAGGCAAAGCCCTGTATATGTCGCAAGCCTTTGGTACCTCCATGGCGGACATTACAGGGTTAATGGAGGGCGCAAGGTCAGCAGGCACCCACTTTGGTGTGGGTATCGATGAACAGTTAGCTGTGTTGGGGGAATTACAGCGTACATTGGGCACCGAAGCCAGCAGCGCCTATGAAGGCTTTATGATGGGCGCGGCAGATGGCGCTAAAAAACTGGGACTGAGCTTTGTCGATACGTCGGGAAAAATGAATTCCTTGCCTGAAATGTTGGGCAAATTACAGCAAAAATATGGAGCCAATATCGATGGCAACCTCAAGGCACAAAAAGAGATTGAAGCCGCGTTTGGGGATTCGGCCATTGTGGTGAAGCAGCTCTATGGCGATGTGGATGTGTTACGCAAAAATATCACTGCCCTGGGCGCGAACGATGGCATGAAACGTACTCGTGAAATGGCCGAGCAATTGGCCGACCCGTGGGAACGCCTAATGGCCATTTGGACTAACGTGCGCGTGGCCGTGGGGATGACGCTGTTGCCTGTCATTACCCCATTGGTGAATAAAATCGCGGAGATGGGGCAAACAGTCCAACGTTGGCTCACCTTGTTCCCCAATATCGCCAAATACGTGGGCTATATCGCCACCAGTATCACTGGCGTGGCCGCTGCGGGAGCGATGGCCAATAGCGTGATGGGGATCAGTAAATTTATTTGGGCGGGACTCGTGGTGGTCTGGAAACTGAGCCTTGCGACGTTGAAATTAATCCCTGGTGCCGTTTGGCTGGCCAATAAAGCGATGGTGATTTGGCAGGCTACTCTAAAACTGTTGCGCGGCACTTTAGTGGCGCTAAGGATGGCGGCCATCACCGTAGGCATTGGCTTTAACTTGATGAGTTTGCCCATCATTTTGATTATTGGGGCGATTGCTTTACTTGGTGTGGGTATTTATTACCTGATTAAACACTGGGATGCAGTAAAGGCAGCCATCCAAGACACCACCACATTTAAAGTGTTGGCAGCGGTAGTGATGGCACTTGGCCAAGTGTTTAGCGATGTATGGGAATGGATTGGCCAAGGTTGGGAAACCCTGTGCAATTGGTTTGGGGAGTTTTCATTAACGGAAACCTTTGAGGCCGTAGCCAACAGCATCCGCAATATTTTCGGTAATGTATGGGCATGGGTGAAAGAGACCTTTGCCGATATCTATAACTCGTTTGTCGATACGTTAAATTATTTGCCAGGTGTTGAAATTGAGCGCATGGAAATCAACACCCCAGCCGCCCAAGCCACCAATAGCGTGCCTGATGTTGAGGGGATGGCTGCGGTCGATATTATTCGCCAGCAACAATTGTTTATGCAGGCACAAGTTGAGCAAGCGGAGCCCATCACCAATACACAAATATTAACGGGCAAACAGCTCAAAGGCATTGATAAAAATGGCGTCGGAAAAACCAGCATCGGCACTACGACTAGTCATGTGGATAACAGTAAAAACTTTGAAAACATCATCATCAAAGTGGAACAAATGCCATCACCACAACAATTAACGGAATATGAGATGTTAGCGCATGGATAGCCAATACATTGATTTATTAATCACTCAGCGTGATTTTACCTTGAACTCAGGCAGTGAGCCGATTTTGTGTAACAACCGTGTGTCTATTGCTCAAGATTGTGTTCACGCCATTATGGAAAGTGGCTTAGCCACGCAATTGGTGGGCGAACGCAGCCCCACATTGCGAGCCGATATTCGCAACCAAATTGAAATGCTTGTGGAAAATGACGAACGCATTGTGCCAGGGACAATTTCCATTCAAGAAGAATCACAAGTGAAATTGTGGATCACCGCTGAAACTTATGATTTTGGCCGCATGGATGTGGGAGTGGACTATGGCGACTAAACCTGACATTGATTATGAAAAAGTCCTGCAAGATAGCGGCATGCCGACCACCGAGGCAGAAATTCGCGCGCAATTTAACCAAGTGGTGGCCGATGAGGGATTAGTGACCAATACCTCACGGATGTCACCGTTTTGGCGGCTCATTACCACCATCGTGACCAAGCCCGCAATGTGGCTAAAAGAGGCCTTAGTCAATGTGGTGATGCGCAATATGTATTTGGCCACGGCATCAGGGGCATGGCTTGATTTGTTTGCTTGGGGCGTCAACTTAACCCGCAAACCTGCCACCCAAGCCCATGGTGTGATCCGCTTTTATAAAGTGGCAGGCGCTAGCGCGGTCACTGTGCCCAAAGGCACCATCATCCAAACGGAGCGCATCGCGGGGGTGATTTACAGTGTGAGTACCACCCAAGCCGTGGAGATTGCCGCAGGCCAGCAAAGCCAGTTAATCCCTGTGATAGCAGATATGGCAGGCGGTGCACACAACCTCGCACCAGGCTATTTTCGTATTTTGCCTGTGGCCGTCGCAGGGATTGAGCAAGTGCAAAGTGAAAATGATTGGTTAACAACGCCTGGTGCGGATGCTGAAAGCGATGATGATTTACGCGACCGCTGCCGCAACCAGTTCAATTTAGTGGGAAACTACCACACCGATGCGGTTTATCGCGGCATGATAGCCAGCCTTGTTGGCTTGAGCATTGACCGTATTTTCTTTTTGCATGATGCGCCCCGCGGTGCAGGTACCGCCAATGCGTATTTGTTATTAGACAGTGGCGTAGCAAGCCAGCCTTTTATTGACCAAGTGAATGAGTATGTGATGAACCAAGGCCATCACGGTCACGGCGACGATATGCAGTGTTTTGCCATGCCAGAAACACATCATGCGTTAGTTTTAACCGTATTCGTCGATAACCTCGGCAACTTTAGCGCGGAACAACTGAGCAGCTTAAAAAATGAGGTGAACGATTTGGTGCGCTGCGCTTTTCGTGAAAACAGCTTGTACCAGGTCAAACAGACATGGCCATATTCACGGTTTTCATTTTCAAACTTAGGGCGCGAACTGCACCGCCAGTTTAGTGAAATTCAATCACTGCATTTTTCTTTGGGGGATATCACCAGCGAGCTCAATGTGCCGCGCTTAACATCGTTAGTGGTTGAGGTGAAAAATGTCTGACTTTCACGAAAAGCTTAAACGCCTTGCACTGCCAAGTTGGATGGACAAAGGCGAACCCGCCAAGCTACTGGTAGCATTACGTCGTTTCTGGACGATGATTTACGGCTGGCTAACCTGGCCATTGGCGCAATTGGATGCGGAAACTTGCACAGAATCATTATTGAACTTGCTGGCCTATCAGCGGGATATTCAGCGCTTTAATGGTGAACCGCTGGACTTATACCGCAAGCGGGTGAAATACGCCTTTATCAACGCCAAAGACAGTGGCAGCGTGGCGGGTTTTATCGTCATTTTTGAACGGCTGGGCATTGGTAACGTACTGATTAAAGAGCGTCAGCCACACATCGATTGGGATGTGATTATTCTCGTGCTCAATGATGAGCAGCTCTCACGCGCCCCTGATTTGCTGATCAACATTATTTACCAGTATGGGCGCACCTGCCGACGCTATCAGTTTGAAGTGATTAACGATTATCAACTGAATATGCGAGTGGGCAGCATTGAGGGCGATTACATCAGTTATCACGCGAAATTGCCTGTGCCTATTTTGACGCTGCGAGTGGGTGAAATTGGCAGTGATATTCAAATCAGTTATGCGACGCTGCAAGGAAGTAGCACGCCCAATATGACCTATGGGGCATCATTAAAAGGATAGATTATGTCATCAGTCATTACCCTTGAATTTGAGCACTACAAAGCGCAGGAAGCCGCAACGGGTAAGCCCATCATTTTAGATGAGTTTGTGTTTGCGTTAGTGCCAAATTTAGACCCAAAGAAACCCATTGAGCGTACCGAACAACTGCCCGATGCCAAACACATTGTGCATCGTCAAGCAATTAATAAGGCGGGGTTAGTCAGCGAAAATGCCGTGGCCTACAGCGTGACGTTGGGTACTGAAATCGGTGATTTCGAATTTAACTGGATTGGGTTGTTAAACAAAGCCAGTAACTCAGTGGCGATGATCACTCATGCCCCGACACAAAAGAAACTGCGCACGCAAGGTGGCCAACAGGGCAACGTATTAACCCGCTCATTCTTGCTGGAGTTTGACGGAGCGGCCAAAGATACCGCCATCAACACCACCGCAGAAACCTGGCAAATTGATTTCACTGCACGCTTAACGGGGATTGATGAAGCGCAGCGGCTGATGAATACCGACAGTTACGGGGAAGCAGCTTTCTTTGGTTCAGCCTTTGAAGTCACCCGTGATGGCGAACAATTTACCGTAAATAGCGGTTTAGCTTATGTGGGCGGTTTACGGGGTGAGCTCGCTAAAAATCAAGTGTTTAATAAACTGCGCGATACCTATATTTATGCGGATTTTAGCTATCAAGGTAACTTACTCAGCCAATGGCAAACGGTGGTTAAACTCACCACGGGCAATCAACTCAAACACTATGTGGACAGTAGCGGTTATGCCCATTTTGTATTTGCCATCGCGGCGATTGATAAAACAGGCGCAATCACCGATTTACGCCCTCAAGGGGCGAAATGGGAACAAAGCATCGCGCAAATCAAGCAGCAATACGCGCTAAAAAGTGAAATGAAATCATGGCGCTATATCGCCAAAGGAAATGAAACGACCCTCACTCCAAACGAGGTGTTTCATCACTGTTTGCTGTTTATTAATGGCCTTGAGCAATACGCCAATTATTCTTTTGCCGTTGAAAGTAACACGATTTATTTAGCCGAGCCGTTGCTAAAAGACGACCACATTGAGGTAGTGATTAATGTGCCGGTGATTAGCCAACGTGCTTTACATACAGGCTCTGACACTGACGTGTTACGCAATGAAGTGGAGGCGCTCAGAACAACGGTGCATAACTTAAAGGGAAAGGATTTTATTAGTGCGGATAGCCGGAATTTAGTCGCTATTGGTACAGATGAAAATATTTTTATTTCAGAAAAACAGTTGCAGCACATTCATGACATTGAAGTCGAAACCACCATTAAAGGGAAATAGTAAACATGGCCATTAAACGTACTATCACACTGAATTTTAAAACCTCTGACGGTAAAACCTTACCTGCCTCTTTTGATGTGAGCGACGGCGAATCTGCCTTTGAGGTCTGGAAAAAACTCCCAGGGAATGCAGCTAAAACAGAGGCGCAATTTTTTGCCGAGCAAAAAGGCACTGATGGCAAGAACGGCACCAATGGTGCAGATGGTAAAAACGGAAGTAATGGCGCACAAGGTGCCAGTATCGTCAGCGTATCGGTACAAGTTAAAGAAAATCCGTGAGGTGATGCATGGCGAAAGGTCGCACAATCACTCTGACGTTTAAAAACAGTGCTGGTGCTAACTTGCCGCCTGTTTCTTTCGTCGTGAATGACGGTGAAAAAGGCGATAACGCCCATATTCAAGTCACGTCTATTATTCCTACCATCAAAGGTGGCGAGGTTTCTTTTAACATTGGCAACGTGGCGGTGTTATCAGTGCAAATTAATGGCATCACTCAGCCCCAAGGTTATGCGTACACGGTGGAAGGAACTACATTGTATTTGGCCGAAGCCTTGAAAAATGGCGATTTTATTTCTATTGAGGTAACAAAATGAGTAAACCAACAGGGAAGTTGATCCGATTAACCGCAGGGAATGTCGGTGCGGTGCCCGTCGGACGAAAAGTGAATAACAAACCGCTTAGCGCGGATATTTCGTTAAGTGCGGGGGATGTGGGGGCGTACAGCAAAACTGAATCCGATAATAAATATCAGCCCAAAGGTAATTATGCACCAACAGGCAACTATGCCGTTAGAGGGGAAAGCTACACAAAAACGGAAAGTGACGGGCGTTATCAGCCAAAAGGAAGCTATCAACCGACAGGGAATTATGCGCTTAAAGGCGATAGCTATACAAAAGCAGAGAGTTATAACAGAACTGACATTGATAAAAAAATTGGCGCGGGTAGTGGCTTAGGTGTAGCTCAGACATGGAATGATTATAAATCACAACGAGCCGTCAATACGGTTTACACAAACTCGACAGGTAAGCCCATCATGTTAAGCATCAATTTTGATGGTTCAAGCCAACATCGACGCTATGAGTTATATATCAATAACTTAAAAGTATACAACTATCTCCATGCAGCAACCACAACCTTACCCGTTGTCAGTTCCGTGATCCCTAATGGAGCTACTTATAAACTGGTGGTAACAGGTGGTACGCCTATCACATCTTGGTTTGAGCTACGGTAAAAAGGAAAACAAATGAAATTCTATAAAGATATCCATAATGTTGTCTATGCGTATGAATCCGATGGTTCCCAAGATGAATTTATCAGCGATGAACTTATTGCTATCTCAGACAAAGAAGCGGCTAACTTAGCCAAAATCACTTTGAGCAAAGAGCAGCATATTGAGGGCGCTAAATATCAAAAACAAGCTTTATTGATTGAAGCTACCAACCAGTCAACACCATTACAAGATGCTATTGATTTAGGCATTGCTACAGATAAAGAACTTATCCAGCTAAACGCTTGGAAACAGTATCGTGTTGATTTAAACCGTATCGACACTTCAGCCGCCCCCGATATCGCATGGCCAGAGAAACCCTAATGACCGAGCAACGTTATCAGTGGCGTCAACAAAACATGAAAATGGCGGCAGGCTTGCCGCCGATTACCTGTTCCATTCTGCCCGTGCATCCGTTTATTTATGGTGTTGGGCAAACAAATAGCTCAGGCAGCTACCTCAGTCCCACCAATGCGATTAACCATTTAGAGGACAAGCTTACTGGCGCAGGCCATGTTTCGGTATTAGTACTGATGGTGACAGGGAAGTCATTTGCCGAATTTATGGAACACTTATCGGCTTTTTCGGCTGTCTTTCCACTGCCTGTTTTTGCCCAAGTTGAGCGAATGGCCAGAACGGCACACACGTTGGCCACCACAAAAATGCAATTGCCAGGGAAAATGGCAGGCGGCTTACCGTTACCACAATCCCTATCCACGGCAACCAGCCGCATGGCGTCTAACGCACAGTTAATTGAGGCGGCAAAAGCAGCGGCAAGCCAGCCTAGCGGGTTGGATAACATGAAATCAGCACTATCAGATTTCAGCCGACAAAAAGACAATGCCTTAAAACAGATGAGTGATGCCTTAAAAGGTCTTTTAGGCCAATCAGCCACTGTTTGGGCGTTTTCAGGTACGGATGATGCCAGCGTTTTGGTCGATAAAATGCGAAAAAACATCCCTGAGCCCGACGCAATATTTACCCTCGCCACCTTATTTGTTGGCAATGAAATTCACGCTTTAACAAGGATGTTAAATGACACAGACCATCACCCTTGCCCTGAACGGTGAAGCCATTCCACTGAAAAACTTGGCTGTAACGCCCAGTATGATGTTTCAGGATAAAGACCAATCAGGGCAATCTTCAAGTACCGCCGTGGCAGAGCAAGGCATTAAACCCAAAGAGCTGCGTATCACAGGTATTTTACCTTTTACAGAACACAAGGCGTTTTCGCGCCTTTTTGCGTTAGCAGAAGCTAAAGAAAACGGCAATTTAAAGCGCTATCGCGTGGCGAACTTGACGGCTCAAGCCATTAATTTTCGTATCGGTACTTTCACCAATTCCATTGATGCCAGCAAAATTGAAGGGAAACAGGCGTGGCAAATTACTTTTACCTTGCGTGAGCATTTATCGGTATCAGAAAAACGCGAAGCTCGCGCTAACAGTAAAGTGGCCAGTAAAACACAAGGGGGCAGTGCAACAAAAGGCGGTCAATCAGGGGCACCCGATGAAACCGAGCAATTAACCTGGTTTGAAGAAAAAGTCTTAAAACCGATCAACGATTCGTTGGAGTAAAGGGAATGAAACCCATCAATCGACTGTATTTATCAGGTGATGAAATTCAGGTCACCGATATTAACATTATGTTGGAGCTCTCTGCCGCAGGGCGCGGCTTTGTCACCGTGAAAACCGATGAGGACTACACAGGGAAATTAGCGCGTCTTGATGTCGGTTATCCAGAGCTATTATTGCGTTATTTCACTGGTTACGTTGAGCGGTCACAGCCCTCATCCAATGGGTTTCAACGGTTATTCATTCGTGAACTGGTTGGCGTGTTTGAACGTGAGTGGCCATGTTCTTTTCAGCATCCCACTTTGCGTACTATTGCCGAACACTTGCAAAAGGAAAGCGGCTTAACCTTTCAATTACCTGATGCATCTTATGTGGATGAGCCTATTCCTCACTTTACCCACAGTGGTACAGGTTATCAGTTATTGACCAACTTAGGGTGTGTGTTCAATATTGGTGATTATGTGTGGCAGCAGCTTCCGAATGGTCATGTGTATGTGGGCAGTTGGTCACATTCATTATTTGCTAATAAACCCGTAGAAATCCCGAATGAATTTGCCACCTCGCAGGCAGGTGGGAACAGCATGACCGTCCCGATGGTGCAATCATTAAGACCAGGCGTGAACACAAATGGCAAACTCCTGCACAAAGTGAACCTTATTAATGAAGATATGGCGCTTACGTGGGTAATCACCAATAAAATCACAGGAAAACCCGCTAACAAGAGCCCCGTTCAAAATCAAATTGATAATGCTTACCCTGAACTGTCCGCAGGTTTACACCTGCCAAAAACCGCCCGTATTGAAGCCCATAGTGAACCCGTTCGTGCCGGTGATATTTCCGACCCGTACCGCCCACGCTATGCGGTGGATGTGCAATTATTGGATGCCGACGGAAACCCATCGAGTACCCCAATTTACCGTGCAGTACCATTGCCGCTACCAATGGCAGGGGGGGAGAGTGGCTTATTCCAATATCCGCCCGTGGGTACCGTCGTGGAAATTGCCTTTGAAGGTGGCCGACCTGATAAGCCATTTATTCGCCAAACTCTTAGCCAGGGAAACACGTTGCCCGATATTCAGCCAGGGGAACAACTGCAGCAGCAACGCCAAGAAGTTTCCCAACGCATTACACAAGACGGCAGCTGGCAACGACAAACTGACCAGACGATCAGTGAATCCTCCATGCATCGGCAAGTCACCGCAGACACGGAACAGCGCACCTTGGTCACCCGAGACACCACCATTCAAGCCACGGATCAAACCATGGTGTTTGGTACTGCAACATTACTGGCAGGCGCTATCCAACAGATAGCCGATGGCGATTACAGCATTGTGTCAAAGGGCAGCTTTGTGGCAAGTATTAATCAGAATGCTAATATTGATATTGCAGAAGATGCCACGCTTACAGTAGGTCAAAAGCTAATTGAAAAGGTAGGCGCACTGAAGCAAAGTATCGCAGGCACCAAACAAGAAATCATTGCACCAGTTGTTTGGATTGGTAGCCAAGAAATTAACGTGGCGCAGCTGATGATTGATACATTGGATATTGTCAAAGAGTTGGCCGAACTCACCGCCAACCACAGCCACCACAACACGGGAACGCCACTGAATGCAGACGAGTTTAGACGTTCTCAGATGCAGTTAGATGTTATGAGAGAAAAGTACTCTCCTGTTATTGGTTGAGATGTGAGCAGAAAAAGATTAAACTTGTATTGTTAGCTTTGAAATATCGGACTTTCATGCAAGCAATTGCATATACAGAAAACTCAACCTTACCAGTTGAGTTTTTTTGTTTGTAAGTATATATGACTAACATTCATTGAATAAATAAGAAATGATCATATAATCATCAACGTTGCTTAACTTGGACTACAGTCTAATTAAATATTGGTATCTTTTTATCAATATCTGAAAACGGATTTTCAGCTTCTCGTTACAGACGGGAAGTTAAGCCCTGAATGAATAACATGTGGTGGTGATTCATTGCCTTAGACTGGAAGTCCGATATTTCAAAGCTAACACTGAGAAGCCTAACTGGACAGGCAATTTAAAGGCAAAAGTTAGGGCTATCGGCCTTCCATTACCATGGAAGGTAAACGGATGATTGAGTATTTAGATAATGCTATCATCATTCTAGGGTTCATAATTGCAACCTTAGAATTAATTCGTATTTTTCTATAAATAACGAAGACGTAACTAAGGCTACTGACTAACCATCAGTAGCCTTTAATATTTGTAGTCCTCCATAGGCGAGCCTATACACCACCGACAGCCTACCAACAGCCAAACCACATCAAGCAACCTTTCATTTGGATCATATCAACAGCATGGCGCAGGCGCAGCGCTACCCCACGAAATAAAGTCCTCTACCACGTAAAATGCACTACACCGCACCCGCCTGCACAATTTGGATCTAAACTTTATTTCAGTTTTGAAATTCTACAAAACATATCGCCAAGCCGCGCCAATACTAGGGACTTACCGAAAATCTCAAACTGAAATGCGTGAAAAGAATTTCAAGGGATTTCAGTGTTTGGATCTCTGAATGGCTAGCATTAAAGATACAACACATTGTAATACATATGTATTTTTCATTTTACGCGTAGATAAATGAGATCAGCAATATAATATTTAACTGTACAATTTTATTAAAAATTATATAGTTACCAAAAATAGCATCTGAAACACTAAAGTTATGTTGGAGGAGTCATGTTAGATTTAATTCTTAAAGTAATTCTCCCTTTAATAGGGGCATATTGGGGAGTAGTACTTGGGTTTAATAAATATAAAAACGAAAAAAACTGGGATAAAAAAGTAAAAGTTTATAGTGAAATTATGATTCTAGTAGAAAAAATTGCTTTTTCTACTACAGCTAATCATTACTCACTATATAGGACTGTTCCACTAGGATTCACTAGTTTTAATTCTAAAACTGATCTTGAGGAGCCTATTAGACAATTAACTCATTTAGAAAAAGCCTCAGAAATTTTCCTGTCACATAAATTTGCCGAAGAGTTAAGTAATTTCTTAGCGGAAGCCCAAGATCTGTATTCTAAATTACAAGATGAAGACACTGGGGATAGAAGCGGCTATGACTTCAATGATGAAGCATTTATAGGTAAAATTGGGGGGTTAGCATACGATTTGATTGACGTATTAAATAAAGAGGCTAAGAAAGATATTATTGGCAATGGTACTATTCGGCAAAAATTAGCAAGCTATATTGGAAAGAAAATAACTAAAAAAGATTAATTACACAAATGGCTACTAGAAATAATAGCAGACTTTTGTCACCATTAGCTTTTAGATACAAAAAAGCTACTTGCTAAGAAGTAGCTTAATACACTATTTAACAGCTAAAATTTGGTGATCCCGCAGGGCTTTAGCCAGTGACTAATCGATTTGGAGTTATTTGATTTTCTTAAAATAATTAATTTAAAGCATGTTTTTTTCTATTTTAAATTTAGCAAAATCGATTTGGATACTATCGTCAATAAATGAAAGGACATTAAAAAACTCACCAAGTAGGAATAAAAATAAATCGATACAATTAAGAATTCTTAAATTGATCATTTCTAGGCTCTGGCGAATGCTATAGATATCAAAACTTTTAAATAAATCAATGTGATATGTGTCATATGATTTGAATGTATCATCTCTATCATTTAAATCAAATCCTATTTTTTTTATAACATTATATATCATGGTGTCGATGCTTTCAGTTCTGGACACTATAAGCTTAATGCTATCTATTAAACTATCCCTTATGTCTTCACTTATGGATTCATTTATATTGTAGCTGGAAATTAATTTTAATATTTTTTTAGTTTCACTCTCTATAGTTTCCTTACTTTTTATAACACACGAAACAGTATTATTGATATGTTTAATCAATGGCTTATGAGTTATTTTATTATCCTTTATTTCAAAAAAAGAAAATACAACATTATTTTCAGGTATTATTTTGTAATTTCCCAATACTTTCAAATTATTAAGTCTTTCATCAGTAAAGTTAATTCTAGATATCATCATATCAAGATTATTTTTTTTCTCAGCTAATAAAATTTGTTGTTGTGTTTTTTGTATTTGGGTTTCAGTTTGAATGGAGCGATGAGCGTAAACGACAAAAGCCCCTATAATGGGCGCTAAAGCTAAAATTCCCAACGAAAATTTATTTATTTCTAAAAAGGTGTTAAATCCTTCAGCATCTAATCTAAAAGGGAATGAGCAACCAATCCATAACATAAAATAAAAACTTGAAATTATAGGGTATGTTATAGCTAGTCTGAAAAGCCATTGATGCTGTAAACTTCGAGAGTCCAATGAAAACCGTTTTCTTTTTATACAAACAAAGATAATGGTAGCGATAGATAATAAACAATAAATAAATAAAATCATATGACAACCCTAATACTTTAACGGTAACGGTGTTATGTGAATTTACTTAGTATCTTTTTTATACCTTCAAAAAAACACTTTTGGCAATCCACAAAGTATAACCTATGGACGTAAAGTGGACATTAGATAAAACAAAGGGGCTGCGTTTTCACGCAACCCCTTGATTTAATTGGTGGAGCTGGCGGGAGTTGAACCCGCGTCCGAAATTTCTACATCCTCGGTACTACATGCTTAGTCTAGTCTTTAAATTCATTTGCCAGCTGCGGACAGACACGCCACTAACAAACTATCCTGATTAAATTTAACGCTTCAACCCCAGGCAAGGCATCCACGCGATCTCTTTTGGGTTTGACCTCTCTTGATCCCCGTCCTAAGAGCGGAGGCTAGGGAGAGAGGGCTCTAAGCAGGTTATTAAGCTGCTAAAGCGTAGTTTTCGTCGTTTGCGACTATTTTTTTGCGGCTTTTTACGAGGCCAACCGCCCCTCGGCATGCACCTTGGGTTTCGCAAATCCCGTCGAATCCAGAATCAGCCCCAAGTTGTTGAGCTCAGTATAACAGAAAAATACTCTATAAAGCTAGAGGTTAGCGGTTAGAATGTTTCATTATACGTGCTTTATCGAGTTGCCATTCACGTTCTTTAATATCAGAACGTTTGTCGTGAGATTTTTTACCTCTGGCAACACCAATTTTAACTTTACACCATGCATTTTTCCAGTAGAGAGAAAGTGCCATAACGGTATAACCTTCACGATTAACTTTACCGTAGAGTGTATCTAATTCGCGTTGATTTAAAAGTAATTTACGGCTACGCGTTGGGTCGCATACAACATGCGATGATGCAACAGTCAGTGGTGTGAAGTTTGCACCGAATAAATAAGCTTCACCGTCCCGTAATAGAACGTAGCTATCTCCAATGTTGGCTTTGCCTGCACGGAGTGATTTAACTTCCCAACCTTGTAGGGATAGACCCGCCTCGAACTCCTCTTCGATAGAATATTCGTGGCGAGCACGCTTGTTCATAGCAATTGTTGCTGAACCGGGTTTATATGGTTTTTTCTTTGTCATAGTGCAATCATTATACTGTAAGCTGAGTTGAAAGAAATCTTTCTAAGCTGATATTTTTTTGATTGTGCAAATCTTGCCCTATGTGGGTTTTGTTTTTTGTTTAACCAATCAAAGATGGTATTATACGCTCAGTTTTTGGGGATAGGAATTGATATGCCACAGATTAGTCGCTCTGCGTTGGTCCCTTTTAGCGCAGAACAAATGTATAAACTCGTTAATGACGTTATTTCATATCCAAGCTTTTTGCCGGGGTGTGTAGGTAGCCGAATTATTAGTCATAGCTCTGAAGAAATGACCGCTTCTGTTGAAGTGTCAAAAGCAGGTATTAGCAAAACTTTTGTCACAAAAAATGTGCTAGAGGATAATAAATGCATACACATGCAACTTGTTGAAGGGCCATTTAGTAAATTAGCTGGTGGTTGGAAATTTATTCCTTTAAGTGCAGACGCTTGTAAAATCGAGTTTCATCTTGATTTTGAGTTTACAAATAAATTGATAGAGCTTGCGTTTGGCAAAGTTTTCAAGGAACTAGCAAATAATATGGTTCAAGCTTTCACTTTAAGAGCAAAGGATGTATACAGTGTCTGAGCTGAATATTGAAGTGACATATGCGCTTCCTGAAAAGCAATTTTTGCTATCAGTCAAAGTGAAAGAGGGGACGACAATAGAAGAAGCGATACTTGCTTCTGGTATCCTTGCCCTTAGGGATGATATTGATCTTAAAAAAAATAAGATTGGTATTTATAGTCGCCCCGCTAAATTGACAGATTTAGTGCAAGATGGAGATCGAGTTGAGATTTATCGACCTTTGATTGCAGACCCAAAAGAGTTACGGCGTAAAAGAGCTGAAAAATCTAAAGAAGTTAAAAATAAGTAAATTAATTTTATGTAGCGAACCGAGCAAAAGCTCGGTTTTTGTCTTTAAATTTATTTGTGCAAAATGCTTTTAATAAATTTTTAATAAAGATACTCATAATAACAACCTGCCTGAATAAGTCCTTCAGAAAACAGGTTGTTATTGTCACACTAGGTGGTTCTTAGTGTTTATGGTTAGTCAGCTGTTTTAGTTTCTGATGCTTTTGTTTCAGCAGCTTCCATTGATTCCTGCGCGGCAAGATTTTTCTCATTTTTGATGTCAGTAAGAATACCATTACGATCAAAGATAAGAGTCAAAGTTTCTTGCTGAACTGGGTCATGCCCAAGTTCTTGGCGGAAAACATAATACCAAGTCTGAGTACCAAACGGGTCAGATAACATTGGGGTGCCCAAAGTATAAGCAACCTGTTGCTGTGTCATTCCTTTTTGGATCTTAGCGACATCTTTCGCTGTGAGGTAATTACCTTGGTTAATGTCTGGGTGATAGACAAGACGTTCCATCATTGAACAGCCCGTAGACATTAATGCGAGTGATAGCGCGGCAGCAGTTAACAATTTATAACGCATGGATATCTCATTCCTTTTGGAGTCAGAACATCAATGATAATCGACATTGATACAATTTAAAACCTTCCTTATCGACTCTAAGACCACATGAGCGTAAAAAAGTTGTCAAAAATTATGCTGCAAGCAACTCTTTTGCATTGGCTAGCGTATTTTTTGTTACCGCAGATCCAGCAAGAAGACGCGCAAGCTCTTGTAATCTAGATTTTTTATCCAATAATTGCATACGAGTTTCTGTTTCTACACCATTTGTCTCTTTACTGACATAAAAGTGGTGATGACCGCACCCTGCCACTTGGGGTAAATGTGTAACGCACATAACTTGCGTGGATTCACCTAATTCACGTAGTAACTTCCCTACAATTGCTGCTGTTGGTCCACTAATACCGACATCGACTTCATCAAATATTAATGCGGGCGTATCCATTTTTTTAGCTGTAATCACTTGGATTGCTAGTGCTATACGTGATAACTCACCGCCCGATGCCACTTTCGCAAGTGCTTGGTGTGGCTGCCCTGGGTTAGTCGTCACATTGAACTCTACTTTACAGGCACCATCAATTTGTAGTTGATCTGGAGTAAATTTTACATCAATAGTAAACAGACCATGAGGCATTGAAAGTTGGTGCATGCTATTGGTAATTAATGTACTTAATTCTTGAGCATAATGTAAACGTACATGGTGTAAACGTTCCGCACATTCGAGAGCAATATGATGATTTACTTGTACTTGCGCATTTAACGTTTCAGAGTCTTCATTTTGGCTGGCTATTAGTTCTTGTTCGCTCAGTAATTGCTGAAATAATTCGGGTAAAGCTTCGGGAGTGACATGGTGTTTACGCGCTAAGTTAATTTGTTTAGAAATGCGTTTTTCTAGTTCAAACAAGCGATTAGGGTCAAGCTCATATTGGTCACAATAATGCTTTATTTCATCACTGACTTCGCTGACTTGTATCGATGCTTCTTCAAGCATATCAAGTAGCTCTGAAAATTTAGGGTTGAGAGCGACTAGATCAGATAATTCATTTTTTGCCATATTTAATAAGCTAATAACATTCGAATCATCATTTTCAGATAGTATTTGCGTTGTTGTTTGGCCAATAGCTAAAAATTGCCCATGATTAGCGAGTTGTTTATATTCTTGGTCTATCTCTTCAAATTCCCCTTGAACAGGGAGGAATTCGTTCAGTTCTTTTAGATGATATTCTAGCAACTGTTGTCGAGATTCACGTTCTTGCATTTGTTTTTGAAATACAGCTAATTGTTGGCAGGAATCGTGCCATGTTTGCCATGCTTTTTTCATTTGAGCAATTAGCTCTTGCTGGTTTGAATAGGCATCAAGCAGGGATTTTTGATGGGCGCTATCTAGTAAGAGTTGGTGTGCGTGCTGACCATGGATTTGGATCAGTAATGTTCCTAACTCTCTAAGTTGCGATAAAGGAACTGAAACGCCATTAATGAAACCACGTGAACGGCCATCAGGAGAGATAGTGCGGCGTAATAGGCATTCATTTTGGTTATCGAGTTGGTGCTCAGTAAGCCAATTGGCAGCCAGTTGAGCATCCATTAAGGAAAAGCGAGCACAGAGGTCGGCACGTTGTGCACCGGGGCGCACCATATTGGCTTCACCCCGATTGCCTAAACACAGGCCAAGTGCATCAATAGCAATGGACTTACCCGCACCTGTTTCACCGGTTATGGTTGTCATGCCATTACGGAAATCAATTTCTAATTCACGTACGATTGCAAAATTATTGATTGTTAGTTGGGTAAGCATCGGCGCTCTCCTGTAAAAATACACACCTGTGTTTTAATACAGTGTATGACTGTTTTTTTATACAGTAAAGAGGCAGATTGAAAAAATTAAAAAGTTTTTTTAGCCCATCCTAATTTTGAACTTAACGTGTTGAAATAATTATAATCTTGTGGATGAACCAAATTAAGATTTTTATTACTACGTTTGACAATGACTTCTTCACCGTCCTGAATAGGGAGCATGATTTGGCTATCACAGCTGACTTCATAATCAATATTTGTTCGTAAAAACTTCAGCCGAATACTGCTGTCACTGCTAATCACCAGAGGTCTAGAGGATAAGGTATGTGGAAACATTGGAACCAATACAATAGCATCCAAATTCGGGGTTAAAATAGGGCCTCCAGCGGAAAGTGAATAAGCTGTAGAACCTGTTGGTGTGGCAATGATTAAACCATCAGAACGTTGAGAAAAGGCAAATTTTTCATCAATATAGACCTCGAACTCGATCATATGAGCAACTTTACCAGGGTGTAGAACAATTTCATTAATTGCGGTGCTTTTACGTGCTTTTTGGTTAGCTTTAATGACTTGTGCTTCTAGTAAAAAACGCCTTTCTTCGCGGTATTCACCTTCAAGAACACGTGAAAGTTGTTGTAATGCATTATCCGGGTCTAAATCGGTAAGAAAACCGAGATTACCACGATTTACACCAATAACTTTATTATTATACCGAGATAATATACGAGCAGCGCCGAGCATATTGCCATCTCCCCCAACAACAACAACTAAATCAGCCTGTTGGCCTATTTCAGTTAATGTTCCAGTGTTGGCATTGACTAATTTTAAATCTTTAGCAACTTGTTTATCGATAATGGCCTGATAGTTTTTTGAAATTAACCAATGGTATATTAATTCATGAGTTGCCAATGCTTCAGGGTGCCTAGGGTGCCCGACAATGCCTATCGTTTTAAAATGTAGTAGTGGTGTATTATTGTCCTTTCGCATACTTTTTTGGCCTCTGATTGTATGACTTCCCTTGAATCCCTGTATTAGATCCCCATAATACTCTCATATATGGGATTAATGCTAAATACGCGGAGATATTCATGAGTAGTAAAGACCAAAACATGCATGATGAGCAAGCTTTTGAACAAAATGAATCACAAAAAGTGCAAGCTGAGCAAGAAGCCAGCGTTCAACAAGCTGATGAATTACAAGCAGACGAACAAGCGTTAGCCACGCGTATTGCTGAGCTTGAACAACAGTTAGAAGCCTCACAAAAAACTGAACGTGAAGCGATGTTGCGTGCACACGCAGAAATTGAAAATATTCGCCGCAGAACTGAGCAAGATATCGAAAAAGCACATAAGTTCGCACTGGAAAAATTCTCAAATGAATTACTACCAGTGATTGATAACTTAGAACGTGCGATAGATGCAGCAGATCACGAAAGTGAAGAGTCTAAAGCGATGTTAGAAGGGCTAAATTTAACGCTAAAAACTTTTTTAGATGCAGTGGCTAAGTTTGGGATCGAGCCTGTCAGTGATATCAATGTGCCATTTAACCCTGACGTTCATCAAGCGATAACGATGATTGAGTCACCAGATCACCAAGCTAATCATGTGATTGAAGTTATGCAAAAAGGGTATACATTAAACAACCGTTTACTAAGACCTGCAATGGTGATTGTCTCTAAATAAAGAGCATCGTTATTTAAATGGAGGCAAATGCCCCCAAGAGAATATTACTAAAGGGAAATCTATCAATTGATTTCCCTTTTTTATGACTTAGTGCCAAAAAATCATCTATGGTTGCAGATTTGGCTCATCTATTACAGGGTTCCAATCAATAGGTGTTTTACCTTGTTGTTCTAAAATAGTATTAGTTTGTGAGAAATGGCCACAACCGAAAAATCCTCTATGAGCAGAAAGTGGGGAAGGGTGAGGAGCCTTGAGTACATGGTGGCGCTTTGTATCAATTATTCTACCTTTTTTCTGTGCATGGGAACCCCACAGTAGAAAAATAACGCCTTGTGTATTTTCATTGATTGCTTCAATAACTTTGTCCGTGAAGGTTTCCCAACCTAAATGGGCATGGGAGTGAGCATTGCCTTGTTCTACGGTGAGAACGGTGTTAAGGAGTAAAACACCCTGTTGAGCCCAACTGAGCAAATACCCATGATTAGGTCTTTGAAAGCCAGCGATATCCTTTTCTAATTCTTTATACATATTCACTAATGACGGTGGTGGCTTAATACCAGGGAGTACGGAAAAAGAGAGGCCGTGGGCTTGTCCTGGGCCATGATAAGGGTCTTGTCCTAGGATAACGACTTTAATATCGGCAAGTTCGGTATACCTAAATGCATTAAAAACGTCGTCTTGAGCAGGGTAGATAATTTTACCATTTTTGCGCTGTTCTGCTACATAAGCGAGTGTCTCTTTGAAATAGGGTTTTGATTTTTCAGGGCCAATAACATCGTGCCACGTAATGGAGTTTGACATGAAATATTCCATAACAATGAATTTAGGAAGGAACAATTATATGAACCAGTTGATAGCTATAAGCTTACTGGTTCATGAGAGAGAGATAAAGCCCTGATATTGACTATTAATTTTAAAAAAAATTGAAAATTTATACAAATAGTTAAAAAAATGAATTGTTAATTTTGATTTAAATCATAAAGTTGGGGTGATTGAATTAGTTGCTAAGTGGAATAATTGATAAATATCAAAGAAAATAGGGGATCTAGCTGGTATAAAATAACTATATACATTGGTTAGACCAAATATCCAATTACAAGTTTTCATAAGATTGATGGTTAATGTAGCTTCGATTTATTACACAAATCGAATGCAATCTAGCTCGAACGTGGAGGTCGACATGATTACAGGTATTCAAATTACTAAAACTGATAATGCAGCATTGTTGAATTCGTTTTGGTTACTGGATGATGAAAAAAATGAAGCTCGTTGTGTTTGTGCGAAAGCCGATTACAACGAAGGGCAAATTGTTGCTAAAGATGAATTAGGTGCTTTTGAGTATCGCGAAGTTCCTTTAGAAATGAAACCTACCGTACGTGTTGAAGGCGGTCAGCACTTAAATGTTAACGTATTAAGCCGTGAAACATTAGAAGATGCAGTTAAAAATCCAGAAAAATATCCGCAATTAACAATTCGTGTTTCTGGTTATGCCGTGCGTTTTAATTCATTAACGCCTGAACAACAACGTGATGTTATTACCCGTACTTTCACTGAAAGTCTGTAATAAATATTAGACATAATTACATCTAGTAATATATATTAAATTCTAAAGCCATTGTTATCAATGGCTTTTTATTTGTTACTAATAAAGTTGATTATTTCCCACCTTGGTTATTTGTATTTCAATATTCTTCCAACAAATACACTTGTTAGGGAGAAATCATGTCATTATCTACACAACAAATACTATCAAAAAAAGATGAGTATATTTTTGTTAGAGAAAATTTAAATATTTATCTACGGCACCAACATCAAGATATTAAATCATGTATAACAGAGTTATGGCCTAAAGATGTATTAAGAAAAGATTTTTTAGGCACTCAGGCACAATCAAAAGATTATATATTAGCTCTACTAGCACAAGGCGCTTATCATAAAAATTGGCGGAATATACAGGGTATTGAAAAATTAAGTAATAAAGATATTTATGATCTCGGAATTAATGCGGAATTATTAAATGACGAGCAAACGGGATTTCAAGCTAATATTTGTCGATTCAATGGCTTATATGTCCTTTGTTTTGCAGGTACTAACGATATTATCGATTTTTATAGTAATATCCGTCAAGGACTTGGTTTTTATGAGTCTCAATATTTTCAAGCTGTTGGTTTAATGAATATTTTATTCAATGCAGTAAATGGAAATACGATTTGTACGGGGCATTCATTAGGTGGGGGATTGGCTTCAATTGCGGCGTTAGCGAGTCAATCACCTTGTATTGTATTCAGTCCTGCAGGATTGGCAAAAAACACGATTAATAATATTGGGATTGATTATCACGTTGCTGAAAAAATTGCACAAGAAGGGTTGATACGTTATTACACGGTACAATATGACTGGCTCGATAGATTGCAAAACTCTTTACCGATCCCTTCTGCTTTGGGAAATTGTATTAAAATGGCTTATAGCGAACATAACTCTTGGAAAGATTGGTTACCGACCCGTTTAATAACAAGAAGTTTTATAGCTCATTCAATGCTTAAAATTATTAAGGTTATGTGCAAATATAAACCATGGAATAACTGGAATGCAATCACAGGTGAATATAATAAGGTACAAGAAATACCACTAGAAATTTTTCCTATTAAAGAAGAAAAACAGGGGATAAGTTGGCAAGAATGTTGTGAAAGTGCAATCGAAAAAGGAAATATAACTGAATTTTCAGCACTCTTATCATTAGATCATAAACCTTGTGATATTAATGTATTGGCACAACAGTCAGTCAGAACTGCCAATGGGCAATTTATTAAAGCTTTAATTGAATCTCGATATGGTCAAACAATTAAAATGCTTCAATCAAAAGGGCAAAAAAGTATTTTACATTTAGCTGCGCAAAATGGCCGTCTTATACAATCGCAGCTTTTATTGAAAAATGGATTAACAGTAAACATCAAGGATAGTTTAGGAAATACGCCTTTACATGATGCTTTAAATAGCCATGCACTCGATGTTGCTACACTATTATTGGAAAATGGAGCTGATTGGCGTATTAAGAATAATAAAGGCCTAGATTGTAAGGATATACTTGGTAACCATATTATTAAGCCTGATCTGCTGACTCATGAAGGAAAACAAATGCGAGAGAAAGTTTTACAAATGATGGGCTAAATAAAAAACGGGCCTAAACCCGTTTTTAGTCATTAGCTTTTATCGTTAGCGGTTGATATAGAAGGGCTAACAGGAGTACGACGTTTCCCAATATTTTTCTTGTCGCGATGGCGTACTTTTTCTTTTTTCTTAGCTTGTTCTTCTTTTTTCTTTTCTTTACGCTTAGCAAGTACTTTCTTTGATGGTTTTGGTTTATTTAACATCGCTTCTGAAGGGGCTTTAGTTGTTGGACGTAAAGAATCAACAACGCGAATCTTGATAGGCTCTTCAATATAACGAGTTATTTTACCAAATAATGGAAAGTCATGCGCTTCGACCAAAGAAATTGCCGTGCCTTTACGCCCAGCTCGGCCAGTACGGCCAATACGGTGTAAGTAGACATCTGCAGTTCTAGGCAAGTCAAAGTTAAAAACATGGCTAACGTTTTCGATATCTAAGCCACGAGAAGCTACATCTGTTGCAACCAGTACTTTAACTTGGCCATCAACGAGGCGGCGTACAGCTTCATTACGCTTAGCTTGTGGCATTTCCCCTTCAAGATAACAAGGTTCGATACCCGCTTCGCGTAACCATTGGACTAATTCACGTAAACGCTCACGCTTACGTACGAAGACGATGGCTTTGGTGACTTCATCTTGTTTTAACAAATGGCACAGTAAGGCTGTTTTATGCTCTAGTGTGTCAGCACGGTAATGAAATTGCTGAATTTTTTTACGTTCACGACGTGAAGGGTCGGCATCAATTTCAATTGGATCTTCTAATAAACGCTCAGCAAAGTCACGAATAGCTTCGCCTTCAAGAGTGGCAGAAAACAGCATAGTTTGCTTGCGCCAGCGTGTTTCGCCTGCAATTGTTTCTATGTCATTGGCAAAGCCCATGTCGAGCATGCGGTCAGCTTCATCAAGGATCAAAATCTCAACTGCGCGGCAGTCAAAGTTTTCTTCCTTAATATACTGGAGTAGTCGGCCTGTTGTTGCGACGACAATATCTTGATTTTCGCTGAAAACTTCAGCGTGGTTCATATAAGCAACACCACCAGTGATGGTAGCGATATCTAGATGATTATGGGCGCATAATTCTTTTGCTTGGTCAGCAACCTGCATGGCTAGTTCGCGAGTTGGCGTGACAACTAGAACGCGAGGCGGCCCTGATTTCTTTCTCGGGAAATCAAGTAAATGTTGGATCGCAGGCAGTAAAAATGCGGCGGTTTTACCTGTTCCTGTCGGGGCTGAACCTAATACATCGCGGCCATCCATTGCAGCAGGAATTGCTGCCGCTTGAATCGCGGTCGGACGTTGATAGCCTTTGTCTGAAAGCGCATTAATTAGGCTTTCATCAAGTTCAAGTTCAGTAAAAGTGGATGCAGTCATGATATACCTCTATTTGGGGCGCTGATTATAAACAGGTTAGCAAAATTGTTCACCTGAAAAAATCAGCTTTGCTCAAGTGTAACTGTTTTCACTACGGACAGGGAGCGATATATCTATGGATATGAGTGAAATATATAGAAGGTAAATAGTTGAAGGAGGAGAGAGCTCCTCCTTCAGTATACTTAGCTAAGCATATTAATTAACCATGTATGATAAGGGATACCCACTAAGTCAATGAGTACTGCACCACTGAGTGGCACAATCATGAAAGCTTTCATCGAAACTTGTTTGTAACGTTCACAAACCGAGGACATATTTGCCATTGCGTTTGGCGTCGCACCTAAACCATGCCCCATTAAGCCAGCACACATTACCGCAGCATCGTAGTTTTTGCCTAATAAGCGGAAAATGACAAAGACAACTAACAAAATTAAAATAATAACTTGTGCTAATAGGATGGTGAATAATGGCAAAGCAACGGCTTTTAACTCCCATATTTTCAATGACATCATAGCCATAGTCAAAAATAGGCCAAGTGAAACTTCAGAGATAAGGTCAACCGACTTTTGGTTAATACGGAACAATTCGACTTGGTCATTAATATTACGGATAACTATTGCAATAATCATCGCCCCGACATAGCTGGGTAATGAAAAGCCAGTTGCTTTGGTAAACTGCGCTGAAGCGAATTGACCGATAACCATAATCCCTAGAACGAGAGCTAGCATTTTTAAAAAAGCGTGAGCATCGATAGATTCAATTTTCCCTGCGATAGTTTCAGGAACCTGAACTCGCTCAACGTTTTCATCAGCTTTAATCTGCACGTTAAATTTCTTAATTAAGAATGTTGCAATAGGGCCACCGAGTAAGCTTCCTGTAATTAGGCCAAAAGTTGCCGCAGCAATGGCTGCAACCGTTGCGGATTGCACGCCAAGGCCCTCAGCCATGCCCCCGAAGGCTGCCGCACCGCCATGGCCTCCAGTAAGAGAAACACCACCAGCCATGATACCGATAACGGGATCAACACCGAGTAAATGCGCCAGGCCTGCACCAAAAGTGTCTTGGAAAATAACGACAAACCAGCAAATAAACAGGTAGATAAAGAGTAACCGGCCACCACTTTTTAAGATGCGGAAGCTGCCATCAATACCAATGGTGGTAAAGAAAGCGACCATTAAAAAAGTTTGTAAACTGGTATCAAAATTGATTTCAGCAAGGTTAAATGATTTGAGTCCCCAAATAATCAAACTAACCAGAAAACCGCCAATGACGGGAGAAGGAATACAAAAGCGCTGTAGCCATTCGATACGTTTTTTTAAGTGGATCCCCATGAGTAGGCAGATCACCGTTAGGAAGAGGGTGGAGAGTGTGTCGAGGTGTAGAATCATATTTTTCCCTTTTTAACTGTTGTCTTTCACGCTACAGCGTTGTTGGCCGCGCTCCGTTACCCTAGTCACATACTTTTGTATGCTCCTAGGGATAACGTCACTTGCCGCCTAGCTGTAACGCGAAATTCAATAGTTAAAAACCATTAAGTTATCGTGCTACAGCTAGTTTGATAATCAACTTCAAAGCTATTTTTATTGTGGTGTTTGAAAATTAATTATCTTAACAGCGTGAGAAACAGTGTATTTATCAGTCGAATTGTTGTGTTGTTTTATTAGAATAAATATTGGTAAATCAAATAAGCCGCGAGTTTGGCGGTATGGTTGTCAATATCAAATTCAGGGTTGCATTCTGCGATATCAAAAACAGCCATTTTTTGGCTACTTTTGATAATGGCAAACAGTTCATCAAAAACTTCAGTGGAAATACCTTTCGGTGCTGGTGCGCTAACGCCCGGCGCAATGGCAGCAGAAAACACATCTAAATCAACGGTGACATATAAATAGTCTACGCCGTCAATAAATTTTTTAATTTTTTCAATTGCTTGAGGAAGCTTAGAATAAGCAAGTTCTTTATCACGGATATATTGGCAACCTAATGAATTAGCGGTATCGAACAATACTTTAGTATTGCCGTGGTCTGCGATGCCTAAACATAAATATTGAAAAGGGCGTTGGTGCTGCTGACACAACATGGCAGATTGTAAAAATGGGGTACCAGAAGTCGCGATAAGGGCTTCGCGTAAGTCAAAATGCGCATCAAAGTTAATAATACCGATCGTTTTACCTGCTTGATAATGTTCAACATAGTCAAACAGGCCTTGGAAGCTTGCAAATGCGACTTCATGGCCACCGCCAAGTACAATCGGCTTTTGGTTTTCAGCGAGCAGTGCGATAAGCTGGTCGGATAAACGACGTTGTGCGGCTTCCAGATTGCCATCATCACAGCTAATTGTACCGACATCTTTAATTGCAAGCGGTTGATGAATAGGTAACCCAGCCAGTTGATAGCGAATTGCATCTGGGCCTGCTTTAGCGCCTTGGCGGCCTTTATTGCGCCTAACGCCCTCATCAGAAGCAAAACCAATTAATGCAAATTCAGCAGGTGTGTGTTTATTAATGACTTGATGGATGCGCAAATGCTCTTGTGTTTCACCATCTGTGCGCCCTTGCCATTGGAAAGGTTGTGTCATAGTTACTCCAAGTTAATTAATTTAGTGATGTTATGCGCTGTTTGGCAGGTGTGCGTGATAAATTCATCCACGCGATGTGTAGAGCGGAATTCAGGTGCCATAACTGAAACGACAGCTAACACATCATTTCCTTTGAAAATCGGTGCAGATACCCCCAGTACGCCTTCATCGATTTCACTCACAGACATGCCGTAACCTTGCTTGCGTATCTGTTGTAAATCTTGTTGTAGCTTTATTTTTTGTTGTTCAGTGGTTAACTGCTTTGTATGAGCTTCAAGTACTTGGTTTTGATAGAGTTCATGACGAAAAGCTAACAAGGTTTTCGCACTTGCTCCCTTAACTAAAGTATTGCCTCGCCCAATAATAAAAGAACAGCGTAGCGCTTGTTCACTCTCAATCATGTCGACACAAATGGTCTCTCGTAAATTTGAGGTAATAATTGCCACCGTTTCTTGGGTTTTTTTCGCTAAAGTTTGCAGTTCTTGTTTAGATGCGCTCATCAATAAACTGTGGTGATAGTATTTTTCTTGATTTTTGATACTCTGCGAGCCGACACAATATGTGCCATATTGTTTTGCGTGAGATACAAATTCCCAATCTATGAGAATTGTTAGTAAACGATAGACTGTTGATAATGGGATCTCTAACGCTGATGAGATAGACTGTGGCGTCACTGGAGATGCGCAAGTTGTGATGTAAGACAAGATGTCTAAGGTTCTATTTATACTGTTCATAGCATCTCCTTTTTTTCGAACTTATCAGTAAATTTTTTTCGTCTCAAATATAATTCCCATAATATGAGAATTATATTGTAGCAAATAGGTTAATTTATGACTTTTATTTGCTTAGAATGAGAATATTCGAACAAGTATTAGCCAATTAGAGTGTTTGCATGTGTGAGCAAAAAAAGAATTACCGTAAAGGCGGTTTTACATTTAAACAGTTTTTTGTGGCTCATGACCGATGTGCGATGAAAGTGGGGACGGATGGCGTGCTATTGGGGGCTTGGGCTCCCGTGGACGGTGTTCAATCTGTATTAGACATTGGAAGTGGTAGTGGGTTAATAGCCTTGATGTTAGCGCAAAGAAATACAAAGTTACGTGTTGATGCGGTCGAATTAGATAGTGATGCCGCAGTGCAAGCGCAGGGAAACTTTACTGAATCGCCATGGGCTGAGCGTTTGCATGTTATCAACCAAGATATTGTCAGCTACAGTCAGTTGCATTCAGTTCAATATGATTTGATTGTGAGTAACCCACCGTATTTCGAACCTGCTGTTGCGTGTCGGGACGAAAAACGAGACCAAGCGCGATATACCGCGACATTAACTCATGATGTATTACTAGAAAGTGCAAAATCCTGTCTTCTATCTCATGGACTATTTTGTTTAGTGCTGCCCTATGAGGTCGGTGAAAAAATGCAGAAGATGGCTGAGAATTCAGGCTGGTTTACTGCTTTTCGCGTTAATGTTAGTGATAAACCTACAACAGCCTACCATCGCATGCTATTGGGCATTCAACTGCAAGAGACACAAACACAAGTGACATCGCTGGCACTCAAAGATGAAAAGGGTGAGTATACTGATGAATTTCGTAAACTAATTCAGCCATTTTATGTGAAATACTAAAGCCGGCACTTAAGGCCGGCCCTAGCTCACGTTATTCAGGTTGTAAAATAGTGGGGCCTGAATTAGGAAGTGGTTCTGGGTAATCTAAGGTGTAATGTAATCCCCGGCTTTCTTTGCGTTCTAATGCACAACGAACCATTAATTCAGCAACTTGAACTAGGTTTCGTAGTTCCAATAAATTATTTGAGATACGAAAGTTGGCGTAATAATCGTGAATCTCTTGTTGAAGTAAATGGATGCGGCGTAATGCACGTTCAAGGCGTTTAGTCGTTCTGACGATCCCCATGTAGTCCCACATAAATAGACGTAATTCATGCCAATTATGTTGAATAACCACCTGTTCATCTGAGTTATGTACTCGGCTTTCATCCCACTCAGATAAATAGGGAATATCATCGATCTGTTTGATCGTTTTATTAATGTTTTCAGCCGCCGCCCAGCCGTATACCAAGCATTCTAATAGCGAATTGGATGCCATACGGTTTGCACCATGTAAGCCGGTGTAGCTCACTTCGCCAATTGCATAGAGATTCGTGATATCAGTCATACCCGTTTCATCGACAATTACACCACCGCATGTGTAATGGGCCGCTGGGACGATAGGGATGGGCTCTTGAGTGAGGTCTAACCCTAAAGTCATCAATTTCGCATAAATAGTCGGGAAATGGTTTTTAACGAAATCGCTAGGCTTATGGCTAATGTCCAAATACATGCAATCAGCACCAAGGCGTTTCATTTCATGGTCAATAGCACGTGCAACAACATCGCGAGGGGCAAGTTCACCACGATCGTCGTGATCTGGCATAAATCGGCTACCATCAGGGCGCTTGAGGTAAGCTCCCTCACCACGTAATGCCTCAGTTAATAAAAAATTACGTGCTTGTGGATGAAATAAACAAGTTGGGTGAAATTGATTAAACTCAAGGTTAGCAACACGACAGCCAGCTCGCCATGCCATTGCAATGCCATCACCAGAAGAAATATCTGGATTCGTGGTATATTGATAAACTTTAGCCGCTCCACCCGTAGCCAGAACAATCGTTTTCGCTCGAATAGTTTCAACTTGTTCTTTTTGGCGGTTCCAAACGTAAGCACCTAAAATTCGCGGTGATTCAGCTGTGCTAGAAAGGATTAGGTCGACGGCATTATAGCGTTCTTTAATATGAATGTTTGGGTGAGCAAAAGCGAGGTCGACTAACGTGGTTTCAACTTCTTTTCCTGTCGCATCAGCATGATGGAGAATTCGTCGATGGCTATGGCCGCCTTCACGGGTCAAATGATACTGTGTTTCGCCGTTCTCGGTAATCTCTGTATCGAATAAAACACCTTGGTCGATAAGCCATTGAACGCAGTGTTTTGCATTGGAGGCAATAAACTCAACAGCTTCTTTCTGGCAGATACCTGCACCAGCAATTAGTGTATCTTCTACATGAGATTCGATGCTGTCAGTGTCATCAAAAACTGCAGCAATACCGCCTTGTGCGTAGTAAGATGCTCCTTCGCTAAGGCTGCTTTTACTAAGAATGGTCACTTGATGAAAGGGGGCGAGCCGCAAGGCAGCTGAAAGTCCTGCGACACCACTCCCAATGATTAAAATATCAGTGCAATGCTGTGTGGATTCGTTCATAAGTGTTTGCATGTATATAATAGTATGTATTGAGTTTTTTATGTTAGCCTATCGAGTGTCCTATTGCTATGAGTGGATGGCTGTTAAGGTACAGTATATTGACCTAGCGCTATTTACGTATTCAAATGGTTTTAGTGTGATAGCTATCGCATTCGTGCCTAAAATCTGTATGCTGTCTTCTGGATCTTGTAGTTAGTTGTTTTAATAAGGATCTTTAAGATCACCCAAGTAATTTTTTCATCAGTTTTGTAAATTTTTGACTATTTTTTTAGATTAAATTGAACTTCAACGAGTTCTACTACTCAAAGTAGTGCTTGCTTTAGGAAGGGAGAACATGATCAAGTTAACATATTATCGGCCTGAATTCGGGAGATACTTCCTGGAATGAGCGAGCAATTGACCGACCAGATTTTGGTTGAAAAGGTACAAAAAGGCGATCAACAAGCTTTCAACTTATTGGTGATAAAATATCAGCATAAAGTCGCGAGCTTAGTATCTCGCTATGTACCGCAAGCAGATGTGCCTGACGTTGCGCAGGAGTCATTTATAAAAGCTTATCGCGCCATTGGTTCGTTTCGTGGTGACAGCGCATTTTATACTTGGCTTTATCGGATTGCGGTAAATACAGCTAAAAATTATTTAGTTGCCCAAGATAGGCGCCCACCTGCGTCGGACTTGGAAGCGAGTGATGCAGAAAACTTTGAAACCGCGAGTGCCTTAAAAGAAATTTCGAACCCAGAGAACTTAATGTTGTCTGATGAATTAAAGAAAGTTGTTTTCCGGACCATCGAATCGCTGCCTGAAGATCTTAGAATGGCAATTACGCTCCGCGAGTTAGATGGTTTGAGCTATGAAGAAATCGCAGAAATAATGGATTGCCCAGTCGGCACCGTACGTTCTCGTATTTTTAGGGCAAGGGAAGCGATTGATAATAAAGTTCAGCCACTGATTCAACAGTATTAGTATGTTAAATCAGTCAATTAAACATAATTGTGATGCAATTAACTGAAGGTAATTGGGCATGCAAAGAGAGAAACTTTCCGCAATGATGGATGGCGAAGTACTAGACTTAGAACTGGTCAGCGCTATTTCACGTGATTCAACGTTAAAACAACGTTGGGAGAGCTATCATCTTATTCGTGATACTCTACGTAACGATACTAGTGAAGTCATGCATTTTGATATTGCAAGTAAAGTTGCGGCAGCATTAGAGAATGAAGCTGTGCGTATTAATCCTCAGGTAGTTGTCGAATCGCAGCCAGAGCCTGCGACTTGGGGGGCTTTCCCATTCTGGGGCAAAATTCGTCCTTGGGCGAGCCAGTTAACTCAAATTGGTGTTGCAGCCTGTGTGTCTTTGGCTGTAATTGTTGGCGTTCAACAATACAACCAAAGTAATGCGGTTGACTCACCGGTTGATGAGCCAATGTTCAATACCATTCCTGTCGGCAGCGGGGCACCAGTTAGCTTGAATATCTCAGATAACCAATTATTTGGTAATGAGCAGCAACTTCAACAAGTTGAACAACAAAATCAACGCATTAATGCGATGCTACAACAGTATGAAATTGAAAGACGCTCGATGCTCAACCAGCAATATCAAGAGTCTGCACAACCTGCGTCTTCAGCAGGAGTTAAATTGCAATAATGAATAAATGGTTATCCGTCATCTGCCTGACGGGCAGCCTGATTATTTCTAATCAAGCTTCGGCATCTGAAATAGATGCCGATGTTCTTTTTAAAGAAATGGGGAATGCTGCCCAGAACCTTTCTTACGAAATGTCTTATATGACATTTAGTCCGCAATCAATAACGCCTGTACGTTATCGCCATGCAATCATTAATGGTGAACCTGTTTCACAAATGATCCAAATGGACTCATCGCGTCGTGAAATTGTTCAAAAAGGTAATAGTATTAGTTATTTTGAACCAGGTTTTGATGCATTTAGCTTAAATGGCAAATATATAGTTGATAATTTGCCATCAGTAGTTTTTGCCAATTATCAGCAAATTAAACCTTATTATAATTTTATTGATGCGGGACGTACCCATATTGGTGATAGGCCTGCGTTAGTGATTCGCATAATATCGAAAGACAACTCTCGGTTTAACTATGTAGTATTAATCGATGAAGAAACGAAATTGCCATTACGTATCGACCTTCTTGATAATAATAGCCAAACATTAGAACAATTTCGTGTGATCTCGACGGTGCTAGATAGCCAAACAGTGAAAGACTCATTACTCGCATTAAGTAAGGTAAATATGCCACCATTATTGATTTCCCCTAAAAATGGAAATCCTTCTTTTAAATGGCAAGTTGGCATGTTACCTCCTGGTTTTGAAGAAATATCTCGTTCTTCGCGAAAATTAGCTGAAGACGACGTAGTAGAAACCGCAATGTTTAGTGATGGTTTATTTACCTTTTCTGTAAACGTGACAAAATCGACTAAAGGCCCGTTACTTGATCAACCGCTTCAAAATGGGCGTCGTACTATTTACACAATGACGCAAAAGCAAAATGTTATCACTATCATTGGTGAATTACCGTTAGCAACAGCGCAAGTGGTAGCAGGTAGTATTCAGTTTCGGGAGTAAATTATGGTAAAAGAGTGGGCAACAGTAGTCCGTTGGCAAAACGGTAGGGCTTTATTGCGCTATGGTTCTTCGTCCGGCTGTGGTAGTTGTGGTGCTCGTAAAACCTGTGGTTCTTATGCTTTAAGCAAAATAGGGCCAAATACGGAACATGAATTAGAAATTGCGATTGAACAACCGCTAGTTGAAGGGCAAAAAATTGAAGTGGGCATCCCGGAGGGAAGTTTGATCCGTTCAGCGCTATTAGTTTACTTAACGCCTATTTTGGGGTTATTTATTTTTGCAGGCTTAGCACAGGCGTTTGATTTTGAGCAGTTCTGGATAGCGATTTCAGGTGTAATTGGTGGTATTATTGGCTTTTATATTGCGCGTAGACTAGCCTCAAATTGGCGTGATGATGAAGCTTTTCAACCTGTTATTTTACAGATAGGGCTACCTCCAAGTGAGCTTTCAGTACAAGTTAATTGCTAAATTTCAATATATTGAGTTAGAAGGTTAATTTGATATTATCAATAGAAAGGGGAAACTTAAGTTTCCCCTTTTTGTGGATTAGAGTTAATTAACAAACAAATAGTATTATGGCGAACAAAGTTATTAACCAATTTTGTCTGTTTTGAGTTAGAAATTACAATAGATTGACTATGGCTATAGAAGTGGTTGGTGTGAGTTGTATTAATGATGAATCACGACAACTAATCTATTAACCTGATGCAGGTTTACAGTTGTTTTACATTGAATCTTTGTGTTAGCGGGTTCTTATATGTAAAATGCAGCTAATTAACAATCTTGTGATAATCATAGCATTTTAGTTTTGCTGCAATATTTGCACAAAGCTGATTTTGTAAGGCAATTTAAAAGAAGATATTACCTTGAAAATCAATAATATAAGAAATTTTTCCATCATTGCACATATCGACCATGGCAAGTCGACCTTGTCAGACCGCATCATTCAAATTTGTGGTGGCTTAACTGACCGCGAAATGGCGGCACAAGTTTTAGACTCGATGGACTTAGAGCGTGAGCGTGGGATCACTATTAAAGCACAGAGCGTAACGCTTGATTACAAAGCTTCAGATGGTGAAACTTACCAATTAAACTTCATTGACACACCGGGTCATGTTGACTTCTCTTATGAAGTGTCTCGTTCATTAGCTGCCTGTGAGGGGGCTTTGCTGGTGGTTGATGCAGGGCAAGGTGTTGAAGCTCAAACTTTGGCAAATTGCTATACCGCTATCGAGATGGACTTAGAAGTTGTTCCGGTCTTAAATAAAATTGATTTACCAGCTGCTGATCCTGAACGTGTTGCCGATGAAATCGAAGATATTGTCGGCCTTGACGCACATGATGCAGTTCGCTGCTCTGCAAAAACCGGTATTGGTGTTCAAGATGTGATTGAACGTCTTGTTAAAGAGATTCCACCACCTGTTGGTGATGCAGATGCTCCGTTACAAGCACTGATTATTGACTCTTGGTTTGATAACTATTTAGGCGTGGTTTCTTTGATCCGTATTAAGAGCGGAACATTGAGAAAAGGCGATAAAATTAAAGTTATGAGCACAGGGCAAGTGTATAACGCAGACCGCCTTGGGATTTTCACACCGAAGCAAATCGACCGCGATGTATTAAGTTGCGGTGAAGTGGGCTGGTTAGTTTGTGCGATTAAAGATATCACTGGCGCCCCAGTTGGGGATACATTAACTGGGGCTCGCAACCCGGCAGATAAAGCGTTACCAGGGTTTAAAAAAGTTAAACCACAGGTATATGCAGGCTTATTCCCCGTCAGTTCTGATGACTATGAATCATTCCGTGATGCATTAGGTAAATTAAGTCTAAATGACGCATCTTTATTTTATGAACCAGAAACTTCGACTGCGTTAGGCTTCGGCTTCCGTTGTGGTTTCCTTGGTTTATTGCATATGGAAATCATTCAAGAACGTTTAGAACGTGAATATGATCTTGATTTGATTACCACTGCACCGACTGTCGTGTATGAAGTGCAGCAAACTAACGGTGATATCGTGTATGTCGATAGCCCATCTAAGCTACCGGCATTGAACAATATTGAAGAATTACGTGAACCAATCGCAGAGTGTCACATGCTGATGCCTAAAGAATATTTGGGTAACGTTATTACACTTTGTATTGAGAAACGTGGCGTTCAGACCAATATGGTCTATCATGGTAATCAAGTATCGCTGACTTATGAAATCCCAATGGCAGAAGTAGTATTGGATTTCTTCGATCGCTTAAAATCAACGTCTCGCGGCTATGCATCTTTAGATTATGCATTTAAACGCTTCCAAGCATCAGATATGGTGCGTGTCGATGTTCTTATTAATAATGAACGTGTTGATGCTTTGGCCTTGATCACACACCGTGCGAATTCTCAATATCGCGGTCGTGAACTGGTCGAAAAAATGAAAGAGCTAATCCCGCGTCAGCAGTTCGATATTGCGATTCAAGCAGCGATTGGTAACCATATTATTGCTCGTTCTACAGTTAAACAATTGCGTAAAAACGTACTTGCCAAGTGTTATGGTGGTGACGTTAGCCGTAAGAAAAAACTGTTGCAGAAGCAAAAGGATGGTAAGAAACGTATGAAGCAAGTTGGTAACGTTGAGCTACCACAAGAAGCGTTTCTTGCTATATTGCATGTTGGTAAAGACTAAGTTTACAAGGAGCCTCAATGGCTAACACCTTTGCCTTGATCCTAACACTGGCAACATTAATCACAGGGATTATATGGTGTTTAGACAAGTTTAAATTTGCACCTGCGCGTAAAGCAAAACTCAAGCAGTTACAGGATGCAACGAATGGCGCCGTGAGTGAAGCGGATGTGGCAAATGCTGTCCGGCGCCCATCGTGGCTTGAAACAGGGTCGTCTATTTTCCCTGTGTTGGCGATTGTACTGATTGTGCGTTCATTTATTTATGAGCCATTTCAAATACCTTCAGGGTCAATGATGCCAACGTTGTTAGTTGGTGATTTTATGTTGGTTGAGAAATTTGCTTATGGTTTAAAAGACCCAATTACACAAACGACGTTAATCGAAACGGGTAAACCGAAACGTGGCGATATCGCAGTTTTTAAATACCCAAGAGATCCTAATGTTGATTTTGTAAAACGAGTTATTGGAATGCCGGGTGATAAAATTATTTATAACCCAGATGCAAAGGAATTAACAATTTACCCGAATTGTGCAGATAACAAATGTACAGAGACCTTACCTATTGTTTATGGTCCTCTGGCGCCGAGTGAATGGACCATGTTCCTTGATATCGGTTCTGTTGTTGATAACCAAAAGGGGAATTATGAAATTCCATTAGACCAACCTCTACCAAGGAATGCGTTACGCCAGTATGAGCGTAGTGAAAAATTGGATACGGTTGAGCATCAAATTTTAATTATTCGTCAAGCAATTACTGAAGCTAAATATCTGCAACCAGGTATGCCGAAGAACGAATGGATTGTTCCTGAAAAGCACTACTTTATGATGGGTGACAACAGAGATAATAGCTCTGACAGTCGTATGTGGGGCTTTGTACCAGAAGAAAATTTAGTCGGTCGCGCAGTATTTATTTGGTTAAGTCTTGATAAACAAGAAAATGAATGGCCGACAGGTATTCGCTTTAGCCGAATTGGTCCACTATAATTTGAATAGTGGGTCTAGCCAAATGTTGGAAATGCGGGTTTTCATTTGAAAATCCGCATTAACCGAAGCATTATTGTTTTACCCAGTGTACAATATAGATTAATTAATATTATTGGCTCCCCAATTATTGACTCTCCTATTTTAACTTATTGTAACTAATGAATTTTTATAATTAGTTCCACTGAACTGTAAAATATATGGAAGCATAAGGAGTCAGTGCAAACGCAACAGTTTTGTAAAATGGTGAATTTTACAGGTCTGTTGCGTGTGCTTTTTTATCAAATAAAAAATGGTTGGGCGCACATGAACCCCTCTTTATTAGAAAAATTACAGCGTAAGCTTGGTTATCAATTCAAACAGAACGAGTTATTAATCCAAGCATTGACACATAGAAGTGCAAGTAGCAAACATAATGAGCGTCTAGAGTTTTTAGGTGACTCAATTTTGAGTTTTGTGATTGCAAATGACTTATACCACCGCTTTCCAAAAGTGGACGAGGGTGATATGAGTCGTATGCGAGCAACGCTTGTACGCGGAAATACATTAGCAGAAATCGCACGTGAATTTGAACTCGGTGAGTGTTTACGTTTAGGGCCGGGGGAATTAAAAAGCGGTGGTTTTCGTCGCGAATCTATCCTTGCTGATACTGTTGAAGCACTGATCGGTGGTATTTTTTTAGATAGTGATATCCAAACGATCGAAAGAATTATTTTAGATTGGTATCAAAGTAGACTGGTTGAGATCAGTCCGGGTGATAAGCAAAAAGACCCGAAAACAAGGTTACAAGAATATCTGCAAGGGCGCCATTTACCACTACCTAATTATTTGGTTGTTCAGGTTAAAGGTGAAGCTCACGATCAAGAATTTACGATCCACTGCCAAGTTAGTGGTATTGACCAACCGATTAATGGTGTTGGCTCAAGCCGTCGTAAAGCAGAGCAAGCAGCAGCAGAGCAAGCATTGAAAATTTTGGAGCTTGAATGAGTGAATTACAATCCCACTGTGGTTTTGTTGCCATAGTTGGACGGCCAAATGTCGGTAAATCGACATTATTGAATCAATTACTGGGGCAAAAAGTTTCGATTACTTCGAGAAAGCCACAGACGACTCGCCATCGTATTATGGGGATCCATACAGAAGATAATTACCAAATTATTTATGTTGATACCCCAGGACTTCATATTGAAGAAAAACGTGCAATTAACCGTTTAATGAACCGGGCTGCATCCAGTTCAATTGGTGATGTTGAGTTAGTTATTTTTGTCGTTGAAGGGACTAATTGGACCGCTGATGATGAAATGGTATTGACTAAATTATCTAGCTTACGTTGCCCTGTTATATTAGCAATTAACAAAATTGATAATGTGACTGATAAAACGATACTATTGCCTCATATTAGTATGATCAGTCAGAAAATGAATTTTTTAGATGTTGTTCCGATTAGTGCTGAAAAAGGTACTGGTGTGGATACAATTGCTAAAATTGTTAAACAGCATATCCCTGAAGCAGTACACCATTTTCCGGAAGATTACATTACTGACCGTTCTCAGCGTTTTATGGCATCTGAGATTATCCGTGAAAAGCTCATGCGTTTCTTAGGTGATGAGCTACCATATTCGGTGACGGTTGAAATTGAACAATTTAAGGTAACAGAAGCGGGTATTTACCATATCAATGGCTTGATTCTTGTTGAGCGTGAAGGCCAAAAGAAAATGGTTATTGGTAACAAAGGTAGCAAACTGAAAACCATCGGTACCGAAGCGCGTATCGATATGGAAAGAATGTTTGATAACAAGGTGCACCTTGAGCTTTGGGTTAAAGTTAAATCAGGCTGGGCTGATGACGAAAGAGCATTACGTAGCCTGGGTTATGTTGACGACCTAAAATAGTAGGTGGCAAAGTGAGTGGTTGGCAGCGTGCGTTTGTACTCCATTCAAGGCCTTACAGTGAGACGAGTTTATTACTCGATTTTTTTACTGAAGGCGAAGGAAAAATACGTTTACTTGCAAAAGGCGCTCGCCGTAATCGCTCACCATTAAGGGGCTGCTTACAGCCCTTCACACCTTTGCTAATCCGCTGGGGAGGCAAAGGTGAAATCAAAACCTTAATTAGTGCAGACCCGGTTTCTTTAGCCCTCCCTTTAACAGGAACCGTTCTATATAGCGGTTTATATCTTAATGAATTAACCGCGCGTGTATTAGAATTTGGTACACCATATTCTGCACTATTTTTTGATTATCTCTCCTGTTTACAAATTCTTGCTGCGAGTGAGCACACTCCTGAATTTGCCTTGCGTCGCTTTGAGCTAGCCTTGCTTTCTTACCTTGGTTATGGTGTTGATTTTTTACATTGTGCTGGTAGCGGGGAGCCCGTTTCTGACACAATGACTTACCGGTATAGAGAAGAAAAAGGATTTATTGGTAGTTTGGTTGTTGACCAGCTTAGTTTTACGGGTAAACAACTTAAAGCACTGGCAAGTCGCGAATTTCCTGATGCAGATACGCTTAAAGCAGCAAAACGTTTTACTCGACTTGCTTTAAAGCCTTATTTAGGTGGAAAACCTTTAAAAAGCCGAGAGTTATTTCGCCAGTTTACTTATTCGCCAGTTGTGCAGAACAAACAGAGTTGAAATTGTTTTTAATTTTATTTTTACCTAGTTTGTTATACCGCTAATACCCCTAATACCTCTATATATCCCTTTCTCATGTATCTTTTTAGCTGAACTGGCTTTATCAAACAATATATTTTTTTGTCGATATAAAATCTTACGAAGCGCTTCGCAAAAATTAAATACAACGACTGAAATAGGGTATGTATATTGGAATTTACTTCGAATGATGAGAGATTTATTCCCTCAGCACAGGAAATTACAGTAGGATAGTAGGCAGATAAGTTTATTAGCGTTTACTAATGAGGAATAAAAAATGGCAGAGCTTTTGTTAGGCGTAAATATCGACCATATTGCAACGGTTAGAAATGCAAGAGGAACTCAATATCCAGATCCTGTACAAGCTGCGTTCGTTGCTGAACAAGCGGGAGCTGATGGTATCACCATTCATTTACGTGAAGACCGCCGTCATATTACAGATAGAGATGTCACATTGCTAAATGAAACCATTCAAACTCGAATGAATCTTGAAATGGCGGTAACGGACGAAATGGTAGAGATTGCTTGTCGTATTAAGCCTGCATTCTGCTGTTTAGTACCTGAAAAACGGGAGGAAGTGACCACGGAAGGCGGTTTAGATGTCGCAGGGCAAAAACAGAAAGTTGCAGATGCTGTTAAACGCCTCACAGAAGCGGGTATTTTAGTTTCATTGTTTATTGATGCAGACCACGCACAAATTGATGCTGCGCAAGAGTGTGGTGCTCCGTTTATTGAAATCCATACAGGAGCCTATGCAGATGCTAAAACAGAACAGGAGCAAGAACTTGAGTTTCGCCGTATTCATGATGGCGTTATATATGCGGCGAGTAAAGGAATTAAAGTCAATGCAGGTCATGGCTTAACCTATCATAACGTTCAACGTATTGCTCAGTTACCTGAAATTTATGAGCTTAATATTGGTCATGCAATTATTGGTCGAGCATTGTTCAGTGGGTTAGCTCAAGCCGTTGCTGATATGAAAAAAATTCTGTTGGAAGCGCGTAAATAATGGCAATTGTAGGGTTAGGTACAGATATTGTGGAAATTGCTCGTATTGAGTCTATGATTGAACGTACAGGTGACAGCCTTGCTAAACGCATTTTAACGGAGGCTGAGTTAGTCCAGTACCAACAACAATCAAAGCCAGCTCGCTTTTTAGCAAAACGCTTTGCAGTTAAAGAAGCTGCAGCAAAAGCACTAGGTACGGGAATTCGCAATGGTCTAGCGTTTAATCAATTTGAAGTCACTAATGACAAGCTTGGGAAACCCTTATTGAGCTTAAGTGATGAGGCATTAACGTTGGCTAACTGCATACATGCAACACACTTTCATGTTTCGATTACCGATGAGCGGCATTATGCGGTAGCTACTGTGATAATTGAAAGTATTATGAAGAATTAAAGTCTTTCTCAGTAGTAGAAAAATATAGGTTATTTATTGCTTGTTTGATTAGCCAATAAATAACCTATTAAAATAAAAGATATATTATCTGAAAATAGAATACAATACTTATTTTAAGTTAAATATCTATGGTTAACGCTATGAAATAAAATGGCCATTCAATCAGTTAATAAAGAATTGACTGGCTAATAATACATCGCTTTGTAATTAGTTTAATTAAAAACTATTTTCCATGGTGAAATTATATTATTCTCTTACAAATTTTCTAATTTCCCACTCTAAAGTTCGCTGAGATTGTTCATAAAAGAAGAAAAATCCATTTTCAGCATAAATTGCTGTTCCTTGTTTAGAGTTTCTTTTATAGTCAAGGGAGTCAAATAGTTTTATAGAACCATTTGCATAAATAGTAAATATATCTAATTTAGACTCAGTGGTGTTTGTACATATAAGGAATTGTTTGTTTTGATTTGGTTCATAAACAACTTGGAGGTCATCATGGAAAGTATCTAACACTCCATCTTGTACAAAATTTTTAAGATCTATTTTTCCATCTTTTGTTATTTCATAAATAACAAAAGACTTGTTCTTAGCTATACCAATAAAGTAATTATAGTCTTTTACAGTATAAACTAAACTTGTGCTGTAATAATTATTAAATTTACTTTTTTGAACGCTTTCACTTGATTTGGTCATAATATCCCTCTTTGAAAATTGGTAAATGCGAGAGGTTAATGTATCAGAAAATATTTATTGTAATAGTAATAAATATTATCAGAATATAATATTTATTAATCTTTGGTAATAAATTGTATAAGCGAAAACTTATATAAGCTTAAACTGATAAGAATTCATCATAGGAAGTAAGCTACTACTAAATATTATTATGTTTATTTTTTATAATGATGAATTCTTAAAGTAATCATAGAGGTTTAAATTTTGTCTGCGTGGTGGATCATAACAAATTTATCCCATAGCTGATCTTGGCTTTCGATATGATTGGGATCAATAATGATAGTATTGTTTATGGGACATACTGATTGGCAGGTAGGCTTATCGTAGTGCCCTACACATTCAGTGCATAGGTTTGAGTCAATCTCATAAATTTCGTCACCCATAAAAATTGCATCATTTGGGCATTCAGGTTCACACATATCACAATTGATACAGCGTTTTGTAATTAATAAAGACATATCAGTGACTTATACTCGACTAAGTTAAAAAATAGTAACTTATACCTTGCACCTATTCGTTACTTCTATTCAATTCTTGTGTTTTTGTGCAACCATTTTACATTGAAAAGCTTGAAAAAGTAATACTAAATTACAATACTTATTTTTCATATTATTTAAATGTAATTTTTTTTAAGTTCATTGTTATGCAGAATGGCTACTTTCTTCTGAAAAATAGGAATATTCAAATCAAATGGTTTTGTTAATGGAATGTAAGTGAATTATTTGGTTTTATTAGTGTTTTTTATTGCTGTTTGGTTATGGATTTAGTATTAGCTAAAAATGAATTATATTTTAATAGGAAATGCATGATTTAAAAAAATTGAAAAGGAAGTTGTTTTTAATTAAAAAATCTTAATGTTAAAATATTATTTATTTATTTATTTATTTATTTATTTATTTATTTATTTATTTATTTATTTGTTAATCAATGATAAAGGGATTTTTTTAGAATTTTATGGGGAGTATGTTTAATTATTATCAATAATGGCCTTATACTTGACCCTTATGTATTTTGAATTTTAACTGAAGTATAATTCGGTGTTATTATTCCTCTATTGAATAGCTATGGATTTTCTAGTTTTTATTTTTTCTGCTTGGCTATATATATGAATAAGACCATTAGCGATATAAAGCGTTGCTGATTGAATTGTATCTCAAACGTTGAAGTTATCAACATAGATCGGCTGTATACCTGCTTTATCATCTATTTGGTACAATTCGACAATTTTTTCATTTAAATTATAACCATATAAATATTGTTTATTTTTTGCTGAATCATAGAATGCTTGAATATTACTAAGGTAGGACCTCAGTTTTCCTTTTTGTACTGGTGCATTTGGGGCAACTTTACCATTATCTGCCATAGAGTATACAACGTAAGTTTTATCTTTTGAGTGCCCTAAAAAATAATTACGTTTAGCGGCACTAAAGGTCATCTTTGTTGGATAGAAATCTTCGAATGCTCCATTTTATACTAATGTTCTAATAATAAGCATATATTTATTCCTTCCGTTGTTAATAATGAATAAGCCTAGTAATCATAAATAAGTTTGATTTAAAATAATCTTTATTATCAGTTCATTTCATATATCTAATTAATTGAATAAATATTCACAAAGAGTGAAAGTTATGATAAAAATAATAAAAAAGATAAAGGGTCAAAAATATGTTCGAAAATCTTGGCGTTCTTAACTTCTGGACTTATTTGGCAGGGTTAGTTTTAATCATTATTGTACCAGGACCTAACTCATTATATGTATTAAAAACAAGTACATCGAGTGGCACTCGGTTTGGTTATCGGGCTGCTCTAGGGGTATTTACTGGAGATGCAATATTAATTTTCCTGTCATTTATCGGTGTCGCTTCAGTGATTAAAGCATCCCCGACATTATTTATGATAGTTCGCTATTTAGGTGCGGCTTATCTACTATATTTAGGCGGTAAGATTTTATATAGCACATTTATGTATAAAAAATCGCAGCCAAACGGTATTGATGCTATCCCAATTAAAACAGAAAAACACTTTACTCGCGCTCTAGTGCTGAGCTTAACAAACCCGAAAGCAATTTTATTTTATATTTCTTTCTTTATACAATTTGTTGACTTTAATTACTCACATGCATGGGTACCTTACCTTGTACTTGCGACGATTTTAGAATTAGTGAGTTTTTTATACCTGAGCTTATTGATTTTTAGTGGCTATTTGATTGCGCGTTTTTTGCGTGAAAAGCAACTCCTTGCAAAGCTTGGAAATTGTACGGTAGGCGCTTTCTTTATGGGGTTTGCAGCTAAATTAGCGATTTTTAGCAATTAAAATTAGGTTGCTATTACAGAGACAAAAGCATTTTAATTGCGGTCATTCTAACATTTGAGGATAATCGCGTGTAAAACGCATTGACCAGAGGTAAGAGTGACGCAAATTGAAATTGATGAGTATTGGATGCAACAAGCTATTGAACTTGCGCTAAAAGCACAAGATCTTGGCGAAATTCCTGTTGGTGCGGTCTTAGTTAAAGACAATCGTTTAATTGCTTCAGGCTGGAATCGTTCGATTATTGACCATAATCCAACAGCACATGCTGAAATTATGGCTCTGCAACAAGCAGGGCAAGTGCTGTCAAATTATCGGTTATTGGATACCACATTATATGTAACGTTAGAGCCTTGCATTATGTGTGCAGGCGCAATGATCCACAGCCGTATTAATCGTGTCGTTTATGGTGCTAAGGATTTTAAAACTGGCGCTTGTGGTTCCTACCTAGATATTATGGGGCAAGCCGGGCTAAACCATTATGTGGATGTGACTGGTGGTGTTCTAGAAGAGCAATGTTCTTCAATGCTGAGTGCTTTTTTTAAATTGCGTAGAGCGCAAAAAAAAGAACAAAAGCGCTAACACAGTAAAATTTAGCGCACTTATTTTATTTCAGCATGATTTATAGCGAGTTTTTAGGTGCTTCTGGTGGCGAGATAGGTGTTTCATTATCGGTCTCATCGGTATTTTGTGATGGGTGTAATGAAAGTAAATATTTTCCTAATGGCAGCCTTTTTTCATCAAGAGTTTTAGATGGCCGCGCCGCAGAACTCATTTTCCCTAAATTCGTCATACTAACTTTTTCAGAAATAGGGGACTGATTTTGCATAGCTTGAGATTCAGTAGTGCTATGGTTCTCAGGAGAAATCAAATAAATAAGTGACTTCTGGGCAATATCAAGAGCATGCTGTTTTCTTTCTTGGCTTTGTAAGTAACCCACTAAACTTTGATGATAACGACGAATATTCTCAACGTAACGATAAGCTTCGTGGCCACGTGCATAACCATAAGTGAGTTGTGAGTAATATTTTTTCTGCGTCAATAAAGGTAAACGGGCTTTTACATCTAACCACCGGTTAGGGTCTCCGCCTAACATTTCAGTTAATTTACGGACATCCTGCATATGCCCATACCCCATATTATAGGCGGAAAGGGCAAACCAGATACGGTCATCCTCTTCGATGGTTTCAGGTAAACGCTCCATAATATAAGCAATATAAGCGGCGCCGCCCTTTATGCTTTCTTCCGGGTCTAACCTATCCGCAATACCCATTGTTGTTGCGGTTGGCTTTGTTAGCATCATTAGCCCGCGTACCCCCGTAGGTGAGGTCGCTAAAGGATCCCAATGGGACTCTTGCCATGCAATAGCCGCTAATAATTTCCAGTCAATTACCTGAGCATATTTTTCAAATAGAGGTTGATACTCGGGGAGTTTATTATCAATGGCTTTAATAAATGCCATTGTGTCGAAATAATCGAAAGACTCTACATGGCTGAAATATTTTTCATTAAGACGTGCAAGTAATTCGCTTTCATGGCTGATGTTGAAGAAATCAAGCAACGCAGCATCTAAACTGTTTTCTTTACTACGACGCATATACCAAGTAACAGCATGATCATCCAATAAATCAAAAGCAACCGCTAATTGCGGGTGAATACGTTGCTGTAGTGCAACGGCAATAGAGTCTTCTAATGTGTAGTCAACCTCACCATCGGCAACCATTTCAAGGATTTGACTGGTATTGTATTTTGAGGTTTCTTCCCACTTTAGGTTCGGGTATTCCTTGGCGAGTTCCTTCAAGGTACTTGCATGCGCCGTACCCGCTGTTACCAATAATTTACCCGTTATTTCATTGAAGTTTTTGGGGCGATTTGTTCCTTTGCGATAGACAAGTTGTTGAGTGACATTAAGATAACTTGGACCAGTTTTTGTTTTGGCTAAACGGTCTTTGTTATACAGTAAACCCGCAACCGCGATATCGGCATCGCCATTTTCAAGGTCATCAAATATTTGCTCGAATGTTGGGCGGATGGTTATCTTGAGTTTAACGCCTAAGTATGAGGCAAAGCCTTGAGCCAGCTCGTAGTCGAACCCACGCAGCTGTTTCTGCTCATCAATATAGATAAGTGGCGAGCTAACGGCACTAATACGTAATTCACCTTGAGAAATAATTTTATTAATTTGTGAATTCTGCGTATTGGGCCAGCGGACGTTAAAACCGATGACCATAGTTGCTAGTAGCGCGATGACCACGATAATTAAATAGTTAACTTTTAAGTTATTCAAATAATAGTTTCTCGTGCATTGACTGGTGCTGTATGTCCATAAAAGAGTATGGCTAAGTAATGGTTATAATTCCAGTAGTCGGCTATTTTGCTCAACATTTAGGAACGGTGCAACCTATATTATCGTATTTAGCACAGAATAATATTTAACTAATCGCTTTATTTTTAATCACGCAAACGGTTTCGTATTGATGAACATTGCTCTATAATGTGTTCCGGTTTCCCTGCTTTCATGTTCAGGGCTGGCGTTTAAAAGAGAGAAATTAAGACGATGGAAATTTTGCGTGGTTCACCTGCTCTATCAGCATTTCGTATTACCCGCCTTTTGGCGCTGTTTGCAGAAAAACAGCTTCCTGTCACGGATATCTATGCTGAGTATATGCACTTTGCTGAATTATCAGCGCCGTTGAGTGATAGTGAGCAAGGCAAACTGAGCAGTTTGTTAAAGTATGGTCCTTCTCTGGCTGAGCACGAGCCATTCGGTAAGCTTATTTTAGTCACTCCTCGTCCGGGAACTATCTCTCCGTGGTCTTCAAAAGCCACCGATATTGCACATAACTGTGGTCTTCGCCAAGTAAAGCGTATCGAACGCGGGATTGCTTATTATGTTCAAGGTGATGCATTGACCCAAGAACAGTGGCATGAAGTGATCGCTATTTTGCATGATCGCATGATGGAAAGCATTTTTTCTTCTTTTGAACAAGCGAGTGCACTGTTTGTGCAGCAACAGCCAGCACCAATGAAGTCCATTGATGTGATTACGAGTGGCCGCCTTGCATTGGAAACAGCAAACAGGGAAATGGGGCTCGCGTTAGCCGATGACGAAATTGATTACCTGTTAGAGGCATTTACTGGGTTAAAACGTAATCCAACGGATGTTGAGCTCTATATGTTTGCGCAAGCAAACTCAGAACATTGCCGCCATAAAATCTTTAATGCAGACTGGGTAATTGATGGTGAAAAACAGCCTAAATCACTGTTTAAAATGATTAAAAATACGTTTGAAAAAACACCTGACCATGTTTTATCTGCTTATAAAGATAATGCCGCCGTTATGGAAGGTTCGTCTGTTGGCCGCTTTTTTCCTGAACCTGAAGGACGTACATACCGCTACCACCAAGAAGATGCTCATATCTTAATGAAGGTGGAAACTCATAACCACCCAACAGCGATTTCACCATGGCCGGGAGCAGCAACAGGCTCTGGCGGTGAAATTCGTGATGAAGGCGCAACAGGGCGCGGCGCGAAGCCAAAAGCTGGTTTAGTCGGTTTTTCTGTTTCTAACTTACGCATTCCCGGTTTTGAACAGCCTTGGGAAGAAGATTTTGGTAAACCAGAGCGCATTGTGACGGCTTTGGATATTATGATGGAAGGGCCATTAGGTGGGGCGGCATTCAATAATGAATTTGGTCGTCCTGCGCTATTAGGTTATTTCAGAACGTATGAAGAAAAAGTTAACAGCCACAATGGTGAAGAATTACGTGGTTACCATAAGCCTATTATGTTAGCGGGTGGTATCGGAAACATCCGTGCAGATCACGTACAAAAAGGCGATATTACGGTTGGTGCAAAACTGATTGTACTCGGTGGCCCTTCAATGAACATTGGGTTAGGTGGCGGGGCTGCATCATCAATGGCATCAGGCCAATCAGACGCAGATCTCGATTTTGCTTCGGTACAACGTGATAACGCCGAAATGGAACGCCGTTGCCAAGAAGTTATCGACCGTTGCTGGCAGCTTGGTGATGATAACCCTATCTTATTTATCCACGATGTGGGCGCAGGTGGTTTATCGAATGCCATGCCTGAGCTGGTGAGTGATGGTGGCCGCGGTGGACGTTTTGAGTTACGTAAAATTCTTAATGATGAACCGGGCATGAGCCCGCTAGAAGTTTGGTGTAATGAGTCTCAAGAGCGCTATGTGATGGCAGTTTCACCTGAGCAGCTTTCTGTCTTTACGGCAATTTGTGAACGTGAACGTGCGCCATTTGCCGTGATTGGGGAGGCGACTGAAGAGCGTCATTTAACACTGAATGATGAACACTTTTCTAACCAACCTATAGATATGCCTTTGGATGTTTTACTGGGTAAAACACCAAAAATGCTGCGTGATGTAACAACATTAAAGGCAGAGCCCGATTCATTAGATAGAACAGCGATTAATTTAAATGAAGCGGTGAAGCGTGTTCTACATTTGCCTGCAGTAGCTGAAAAAACATTCTTAATCACCATTGGTGACCGCACAGTGACGGGTATGGTGGCGCGTGATCAGATGGTTGGCCCATGGCAAATTCCTGTTGCTGACTGCGCGGTAACCACTGCTAGCTTAGATAGCTACTATGGGGAATCCATGTCAATTGGTGAAAGAACACCAGTAGCATTGGTGGACTTTGCTGCATCAGCACGAATGGCAGTTGGGGAAGCATTAACTAATATCGCATGTTCTTATGTGCAAGATTTAAAACGCGTTAAATTGTCGGCTAACTGGATGGCAGCAGCTGGGCACCCTGGTGAAGATGCAGGTCTATATGAAGCGGTTAAAGCGGTAGGAGAAGAACTGTGCCCTGCGTTAGGTTTAACTATCCCAGTTGGTAAAGACTCCATGTCAATGAAAACGCGTTGGCAGCAAGATGGCGAAGAACGCGAAATGACCTCGCCACTTTCTTTGGTGATTAGTGCATTTGGTCGTGTTGAAGATGTTCGCTTGACAGTGACACCTGAATTAAAAGTAACTAATGATAATGCCTTGTTATTAATTGACCTTGGGCAAGGCAATAATGCGCTGGGCGGCTCTGCGCTCGCACAGGTATATCGTCAGTTAGGTAATAAAGCCCCTGATGTACGCAGTCCTGAAGTATTACTTGGCTTCTTTAATACAATTCAGAAGTTGTTATCAGAGCAAAAACTTCTAGCCTACCATGACCGTTCAGATGGTGGTTTATTCGTCACTTTAGTAGAAATGGCTTTTGCGGGTCATTGCGGTATTAATGTTGATATCAGCTCTTTTGATGAAGACACGCTTGCGGCGTTATTTAACGAAGAGCTAGGAGCAGTCATTCAAATTAATGAAGCCGATAGAGCGTATGTAGCAGAATGTTTTGAACAAGCAGGGCTGGCAGGTTGCGTTCATTATTTAGGTTCTGCAATACATGATGATGCCGTGATTATTAATAGCCGAGATACGGTTGTATATCGTGAATCTCGTAGTTTATTGCGTCAATGGTGGGCTGAAACTACTTGGCAAATGCAACGCTTGCGTGATAACGAAGTGTGTGCAGACGAAGAGCATGCGATGAAGCAGGATAACCAGGACCCTGGTTTGAATGTGAAACTGACGTATGACATTGAAGAAGACATCGCAGCGCCGTTTATTTTGTCAGGCGTGCGCCCTAAAGTGGCTGTTTTACGCGAACAAGGCGTGAACTCGCATGTGGAAATGGCCGCCGCTTTTGACCGTGCTGGTTTTGATGCGGTTGATGTGCACATGAGTGATTTACTTGCAGGTAACTTGTCTTTGGAACAATTCCAAACATTGGTGGCTTGTGGTGGTTTCTCTTATGGGGACGTATTAGGTGCGGGTGAAGGTTGGGCAAAATCTATTTTATTCAATAATAAAGTTCGTGATGAATTTGCTACGTTCTTTAACCGCCCAGATACCTTATCTCTTGGGGTGTGTAATGGTTGCCAGATGATGTCGAACTTACATGAGCTGATCCCAGGTGCGGAATTCTGGCCTCGCTTTGTACGTAACCGTTCAGAACGTTTTGAAGCGCGCTTTAGTTTAGTAGAAATTGCGAATAGCCCATCGTTATTACTGCAAGATATGGCAGGCTCTCGTATGCCTATTGCCGTTTCTCATGGTGAAGGGCAAGTGGAAACACGTGCAGCGGCACATTTACAGCAATTAGAAGATAACGGGCTGGTGGCGATGCGTTTCGTGAATAACTATGGCCAAGTGACAGAGGAATATCCAGCTAACCCGAACGGGTCAGTTAATGGAATTACTTCTGTAACCTCGAAAGACGGCCGTGCAACGATTATGATGCCGCATCCTGAGCGTGTTTTCCGTACGGTAAGCAATTCATGGCACCCTGAAAATTGGGGAGAGGACAGCCCATGGATGCGGATTTTCCGTAATGCACGTAAGCAATTAGGCTAATAAGTATTTTAATAAATTAGTCGCTGGGCTAATTTGAATACAAGCACTCTATCGTCAGGGATAAAACTAAAGCGATAGAGTGCTTTTTTATTATGTTATTTTTACAAATTATCATTTGTTTTTACTTTAGCTATATTTGAATGGATATGAATAATGCGAGTTTGTTTTTATTATTTAAATGTTAATTAATTTTAAATTTGTTTTATGAATAATTTTATTGATATATCAGATTAACTTCTTAATTAAAAGATAAATTAAATGTTAAATTATTAAATGTTAAATGCTACTAAGTCAATGAATGGCTCAGCAGTTTATATTCAAATGAATTTTGATAGGAGTTAATATGGATGCGATAAGTAAATTGAAGGAAATTATTGATTTTGAAAAGATAGTTGTAGATTCTAATTATCTTAATAAAGGACCAATATATATTAACTTAATGAAGAGAAATCTTAATTTAGGTGAAGCTAAAGGGCATGAAGTCAAATTGGAACATACTAATAATGTGTTTTTTTCAGGGGGAATAGAATCCAATTTATTTATAAAAGGGAATAAAAACAATAATATTTTAGATGCGGGTGTAATGAAAGCTTCTATTAATGGATATGGTGGGAACGATCATCTTATTTTTAGGTCGGGTGTTGCGAGAGGTGGGGATGGTGATGATAATTATTATTTACGCCGTTTTCAATGGAAGAATGTTAAAAATAAAAGTATAACTAAATTAAATGCGAGAATTGTTGAGAATACAAAAGGTCAGAGTGATGTTCACTTAGGGTATACTTTAAAGGAAATAGTTAACGTAAAATGCATAGGTAATGATCTAGTATTAACAATAAAGGCAAAATCGCCATATAAAATCTCAGATGTTTTAGTACTAAATATTACATTAAAAAATGCTTATCAAGATACTTTAAATGGAAAAGAACTAAAACATCATTACCAGCTCTATACACATGATGGATTTTGTTTAAATCCGATTTTAAATAACAATAGTGATAAGAAAAATTCGGAAAAATTTTATGAGATTACCTATCTTCAAGATAATGATTATCTTAAGAGAAGTGATGAAATTGATAAAGTCAAAATTAATCAAGAAAAGCAAAATATAATTATTAATAATCATGGGTATTTTTCTCCTTCATGGGGTAATTTCAATTTTAATGGAAATATTAAAAACCTAACTTATACAGGTAGTGACCATAATGACCATTTAGTTATGGTTAATAGGAATAGTTATATTATTGCTACAAAAGGGAAAGATATTTATCAACTAAAACCCAGTGATCTTATTCAATCAGAATTGACTATTAATCTGGGTAATTTGGAGGGAAGGAATGCTCGTGATAGTAGCATTATTATAAAGTTACCTGATGAATATGGAGATCAGTTACATACAGATGGTCAATCAATATATTTTACCAATATGTTTAATGATAGAAAACTGGATATCAAATTTGTCGGTTATGAAAATAAGGACTTTCAGCATATATATATTAAGGATGCAAATGATAATTTAATTAAGATTAATTTAAATAGTGAAGGGCATGAAATAGTAACTAAAAAGACAACCGGTTTATTTACTGAACAATCGGATATATTCTATCTTAGAAGAGGTGAATCCTATCAAGGTGCTATTATTGATGCACTAGATGGGGATGATGAAATTAATAATTATAGTGAGAAAGGTGTGATTGCTAATGGCGGTAATGGTAACGACAAACTGATAGCCTATAAGGGAATGAATGTTTTATATGGTGGGCAGGGGAATGATGTAGTTAATGGCGGTAAGCAAGGGGATTTATTACTTTCTGATTTAGGTAATGATATTTTAAATGGCAATCATGGTAATGACCACTATATTGTTGATGGTTCCAAAGGTACTGGAACAACAATTATTGATGATACCAATGGTATTAATGATATCCACTTAATGTATTTTAATAAAAAATATAAAGAAGTAGAAGAAAATGGAATGAAGTATCAGGTGGTTAAGTCAATTTCAACATTACGTGAGGTGAAAATAAAGATAATATCGTCTAACGAAATAAATAGAAATCACATTCACCATTATGACAAACTTCCTGATAATATTCCTAACGATGTTAAAGAAAGTATGAGCCATATGGTAAGGTATCTAGCTGAGCACAAGCAGTACTGGAAAAGAGAACATCCATTATTACCATGGCAGCCGATGCTTGCTTTTAAAGGTTTTTTTGAAAATACAGAGCACTCAAAAATAGATTTATCTTTACCTGAAATTAATATTGCGGAGGATTCAAATCCTTCTCAGTTAGTTATAAATTTAACAAAAAATCAATATAAAATAGCTGATGAAAGCCAACATGGACGAGTATTTAAAGCAAAGATGAATATAGGCAGTATATCTATGGCACACAATGCTGCTGGTCATAATGTTTTATATGCAGACGAAGGAAATATTGATTTATTTGGTGGTGCTGGGAATGATGTGCTTATTGCAAATGGTCATAATGGATTGTTAAGTGACAATAAAGGGGAGAATACATTTATTGTTAATGGGGAATTCACAGGGGAAAGCGTTATCCATCGCTATAGTGATAAAGACACAATACACTTAATTAGCTTTAATAAAACACCAGAAATATTAGAACCTGATAACCAAAATGAAATGGCTCGCTATGTGTTCAGTTCAGAGTCCGGTTATAAAGTTACTCTTATCCAGCACAAAAATAATCAAGCACCAGTCGTTATTCATCATAATTCCTTGCCGGGTGCCCAAAAATATACGACAGCACAAAAGCTTGATTATTTAGTGAATACTTTAGCTGAAATGCGATTACAAGATGAATATAACAGCGTTGGGACTCATGATTTTGAAAGAATAAATAGTGATTGGCAACCTACTCAGCTTGTGAACAATTTTTTGTCAAAAAGGTAAGTTTATAAAGAATAGTCTATTAATACGTTGCTTTTTTTAAACTTTATAAAAAGATTGAATAAAATTAAAAGCCCTAAAATTTTTGTTGGTTTTAGGGCTTAACTAAGAAACATATTTAGCGCCATTTAGGCCCAAAAACGGTTGATTTGCTCACGTAATGCTTCTGCCGTTTTTTTACCCTTATCGCCCACTAATGCACGGCCAGCAATAAAGGCTTTGGCCTTGATACCGTTAAATAAATGGATATCCTCCGGCACGATACCGCCAGTAATGGACAGTTCTAGCCCTAAATCAGACAGTTTTCGCATTTTTTCGATATCTTCATTGGTCCAGCCAATACCGGCGAGTTCAGCATCGCGGGAGCGGTGGTAAATCGCTTGGGAAATACCTAAATCGACCCAATTTTTGGCATCTTCAAAAGTCCAATTACCATAAATTTCAATTTGGATCTCACGATTAAACTCATCGGCAACTTTTTTGCAGGCAGCAATAGTGGCAATATGCGCCGCGGCTGAGACTGTGATCCAATCTGCTCCTGCTTCAAATGCCATTCTCGATAAAATGGCTCCCCCATCGGTGGTTTTCATATCGCAAACCAGAATGTGATTAGGGTATTTTTGACGTAAAGTAGAGACCGCATTCATGCCATCAGCGAACGCTAAAATTGTACCCACCTCAATAATATCAACGAAAGTGTGTACATTTTCAGCTACTTCGAGTGCAGCAGGTAAGTTGGTTTGGTCTAATGCAATTTGGATCAAAGGCTTTGTCATTGTGATTGTCCTAAAATATTTTCATGGATTAGACGCGCAAGGCCATCACCGTTATTATCTGTAGCACAGATAGCATTCGCATGGGATTTCACCGTGTCATCGGCATTTTTCATTGCTACGCCTAGGCCCGCTAGCTCAATCATGGAGATATCGTTGTGGTTATCACCAACAGCGATAACTTGGTTTGAGTTATAACCCTGAGAGTTAAGATATTCTGCTAAACGCGTTCCTTTGTTATTGCCTTTTGCGGCAAAGTCGAAACGGTTTGACCATGATTTTTCGGCATTAAAAGTTTGTTTAATCCAAGGGGAATTTAAGAAACGTTCTAACGTAGACGGTTCACCTTCGACGACGAACTTCCAAATATAGTCAGCCTGCTGGACTTGTTCTTCAAATGAATCAATGCGATAAATTTTCGGTGGATGAGCCATGGTTGGGTCGTTAGCCCACTGTTCCATTGCACTCATGTAATCGATAGGGTCGATTTTTGAATACACCATGGCATCGGTGATGTACATCACCATTTTCAGTTTATCGTTCTGTGCTAATTCGATGAATGTCAGTGCATTCTCTTTGGTAAGGGCATTGTGCGTGATAACTTTTTCATTTTGGTAATCATAGATATAAGTACCATTGCAACAAATAATCGGCGTAGTTAGCCCGAGTTCATCATAGTAGGGACGGGCAGCAGTATGGTGGCGACCAGTGACTATCATGACGTGGCATTGTTTTGCTGCTTGTTGAATGGCTTGTTTGACTGCAGGGTGGATCGTATGTTCTTGAGTTAAAGCCGTTCCATCCAAATCAAGCGCTAATACGTTATACATAGTTGATTACCTCTATCGCTAATTAATGATTTTCTTTTATTTTCATTAAATTAGCATAATGCTTGATCAATAACCTGATAAACATCATCAATCGTGCGGCAACGGCGTAGTTTTTCAAGATCAACGCCGGTTTCACTGTCTTCATCATCGAGAACACGAGTGACTTCCATCAGACCTTCCATATGTTCATCGGATGAACTGCCTGCCAAGGTGATAAGTACGTCAACAGGCTCATCTTCGCCATCAAAAACAATCGGTTTTTCCAGTGTGACTAAAGCAAAAGCGGTTTTTAGTACCCCGTCTTCAGGCCTTGCGTGAGGAAGCGCTAAATTAGGTGCGATACAAATATAAGGCCCAAGTTTTTCAATACTGTTGATAATTGCTTTATGATAGCTAGGTTTTATCGCACCTGAAGCGATGAGCAAGTCTGTGCCTATCTTAATGGCATCACGCCAGTTATCAGCGGATGCTTGTAGCTGTATCGAATTATTGTCGATTAATGATTGTTTAAATCCCATCATTGCCTTCCTATTTTTATACATTAAGTGAATAGATACCGTTATGAGCGATATCTATACCCATGAGTGATGCTATTTATTCCCTATAAAATTGGTATGTATGATATCGAGTAGTTCATCACCAAATGAGTTGGGGTTGAGCATATTTTGTACGCCAAGAATGAATTTACCATCACCCGGATCCATTTCTGCACTAAGGTGTTTAGAGGAAACGATAATATCAGTTGCTGGTAATTTCGATTTATAATCGGAGACTGCACAAGAATCCATCACATGAGGAATGCCTTTCTTTTCGAGGTACTGGCCAATTTTCATTTTCATCATCATGGACGAGCCTTGTCCATTGCCGCAAACCGCTAAGATACGTACAGGCTTAGTACCATTATGTTCAATAGATGCAGCTTCGACTTCTTCATTGGTTTCCATTTCAGTTTCGATTGGGTTTTGTGCATCTTCTTCGGCGCGAAGTTTCTTTGCAGCAAAATACATATAGACAAGGGAGAGGGCGACAACGACAAAGAAGAACATTTTAGAGAAGGACAAACCTTGCATAATGACAGGGAAGGCGAGGGCCCAGTCGGCCATACCCATCCAACCACTAAAGTCCGTACCTTGGCTATTAATTAAGCTGATTGCCCAAGCTGAACCCAATACTTCAATGATACCCATCACGAAACACACTTTCATGACGGCTTTCCAACCCCCAAAATGGTTGGCAAAAATACCGATAGTGGCGTTCGAGAAGAACATAGGGATAAAGCCTGGAATGATCATAATGGGGGAGTTGAATGCCAACATACCGAGTACCGCAACAAATTGCCCGATAGCACCCCACATAAAACCAAATACCATGGCATTAGGGGAGAATGCATAGATAGCGGCGCAGTCAATCGCAAGAACAGCATTGGGGATCACGCGCTCTGAAATACCTTTGAAAGCTTCAGATAATTCAGCGACAAACATGCGTACACCGGTAACAATGATTTGGATGGCAACGGCAAATTTTAAACCCGTTTCAATGATATAAATAGTCCAGTGAGTGGTACCTGCCATGGTTTGTAGGTTGGGAATGCCAAAAGAAATCAGAATAACGCCAAAGAATAAGGTCATCACAATGGCGGTGGCGGAAATGCTGTCATGGAATATATGCAACCATTTGGGCAGTTTTAAATTATCTACGCTGTCTTTTTTATCGCCCAGTTTCGGAGCAACTTTGGTTGCTATCCATGAGGCAAATTGTTGCTGATGACCAATTGAGAATCCGGCTCCACCCGTCACTTCTTGCGTCGGTTTAAACATAATATTGGAAGAAATCCCCCAATACAGCGCCATTAATACCGCAGAATAAATAATGGTTTCCCACATGCTCGTCCCGAGTACAAAATAGAAAACAGCGATCAAGCCTGCTTGTTGAAACATAATATGCCCTGTCAGCATAATGGTACGAATACCGGTGACGCGGCGGAAAAGGACTAAAAGAATATTAATTGCGAGAGCTAACAACACGGTATAGCCCACCCATGAATAGTTATCTCCCATCGCTTCCATGGTGGCCATCATTGATGTATATGGGTCAATAACTGACCCTGTAAGTCCATGGTATTCAGACATTTTTTCGATGACGGGTTTAAAACTGGACACTAAGGTACTGGCACCCACGCCAACTAGCATAAAACCAACAATCGTTTTGATTGTCCCTTTGAGGATTGTCGTGCCATCGCGCTTTAATAGCCAATAACCGATAAATGTGACTAAGCCTAATAATAGAGGCGCTTTTGTCATTACTTGGCTGTAAAAAATATAGAAAGCGTCGTATAAAAAATCCATATTTTTACCTCTAATCAAATTGTATTTGTAATTTATCTGGGTCAGAGATTAATCATATTGATCGTATCTGGTGTTATTGCGATATAATCATTTAAAGCGACTAATCAGTCTCGCAAAAATCAAATGTGATCATATGTAATCATCAATTGCTCTTTTTTGATTGTTCTCATTTGTGCGTTTTTTTACCAGCAAAAAAATAAATAAATGGCGACCTGATCACGTAAAATTTAAAATTATCTTATATATCAATAGAGTAAATTTATATTTGTCAAATGTTGTTTTTTTACCTGAGCAAAGGTTGACAATAGTAAGTGAGATAAATAGAATCAAAACCAATCACCAATAATCATTTTGAATCATAATCCATCATCAAGGTGATTATTAACTAATAAGGCGATGATTATGAATGAAGTGCAAAGACACAATGAAATATTGTCGTTATTGGAAACACATCGAGTGATCAATGTTTCTCATATTACCGAACAATTTAGTGTGTCTCCTGCAACAGCTCGTCGTGATATTTCAAAGTTAGATGAGCAAGGTAAATTGCGGAAAATCCGTAATGGCGCTGAACGTATTGAAAATAAAAAACGTAAGTGGACACCGTTAAACATTAACAGTACCGAGCACTATGAAGAAAAAGCTGAAATCGCAATTAGAGCGGCAGCGCTTTGTCTTCCTGGGGAAAGCGCTGTTATTAACTGTGGTTCTACCGCGTTTATGTTAGGGCAGCAATTATGCGGGAAAAACGTACAAATTGTGACTAATTATTTTCCATTAGCGAGCTATTTGATTGACCAAGACCATGATGACGTAATTCTAATAGGTGGGCAGTATAACAAAGCACAAAACATTTTTTTGAATCCGGCTTTGAACACGTTAATGGGTTATGCAGGTAACTGGATGTTCACATCAGGGAAAGGGTTAACAGAGGCTGGCTTATATAAAGCTGACATGCTAACTGCGGTAGCAGAACAACAAATGCTTGACCAAATTGATAAATTAGTCGTTGTTGTAGACAGTTCAAAAGTGGGTCATCGAACCGGGATGTTATTTTGCCCAGCTAATAAGATAGATGTTCTTATCACTGGAAGAAATGCCAACTCTGAGGTTATCAAAGCGATTGCTGCACAGGGCACGCGAGTGATACTGGTTTAATTCCACCGTCTACCTAATTTTTAAAACTTAAACCAATTCAGCCTTCATGCCTTAATTTCTCGATTAAGGCATCAGGCTCCCTACATCTAAAATTCTTGAAAAAGGTATTATGACTATGAGCAAAGTTAATGAAATCACACGTGAATCTTGGATTTTAAGTACATTTCCTGAGTGGGGGACATGGCTAAATGAAGAAATTGAAAAAACGGTTGTTGAACCTAATACCTTTTCAATGTGGTGGCTAGGATGCACAGGGATTTGGTTAAAAAGTGAGGGAAATACCAATGTTTGCATTGATTTTTGGTGTGGAACAGGGAAAAAAACACAAAAAAATCCATTGATGAATAAGCAACACCAAATGATGCGCATGGGGGGAGTTGAAGCGCTACAACCAAACTTACGAACCGCAATTTTCCCTTTAGACCCGTTTGCCATTAAAGAAGTTGATGCGATTCTAGCCTCTCATGACCATGCTGACCATATTGATGTGAATGTGGCGGCGGCGGTAATGCAAAATTGCGGCGACCACGTTAAATTTATTGGTCCTCAAGCCTGTGTAGATTTATGGATTAAGTGGGGCGTACCAGTAGAGCGTTGTGTAGTCGCCAAAGTTGGCGATGTACTGGAAGTAGGGGATATGAAAATTCGTGTGTTAGATTCATTTGACCGCACAGCATTGGTGACATTGCCACAGGGTGTTTCTTCCACTGATAAGCAAATTTTAGATGGCATGGATTCTCGTGCGGTGAACTACTTGATAGAAACAACTGGCGGCTCTATTTATCATTCCGGCGATTCACATTATTCAAACTATTATGCGGCGCATGGTAACCGTTACAATATTGATGTCGCACTGCTTTCTTTTGGCGAAAACCCACGTGGTGTGACGGATAAAATGACGTCATCGGATATTTTACGTGCAGCAGAATCATTAGATTGTGAGCGGGTTATTCCATTCCACCATGATATTTGGGCAAACTTCCAAAATGACCCGCGTGAAATAGAAGTGTTGTGGAATATGAAAAAAGAGCGTTTGCAATATAAATTTGCCCCGTTCTTCTGGCAAGTGGGTGGGAGATATACTTATCCAACAGATAAAGACCGCATGCATTATCAACATTTCCGTGGCTTTAGTGATATTTTCAAAAATGAACCTGAATTACCATATAAAGCATTTTTATAAATAATTGGTTTGTTAAGAAAAGCAGAAGGGGAAACTTTTCTGCTTTTTTATTTGGACTTAATAACGAAAAAAACCGTCACCATGAAGTGACGGTTTAAGTGATTGAATTAGAAATTATTCTTTTTCGGTTAAGATAAACATGCCGTATGGGTGGATCTGCAAATAAAGTTTATCCCCAATAGTGGGTTGCAACTGCGTCGCATTAATTTGCAGTAACATAGATTGACCGTGCCAATCAACAGTGACCTCGTATTGAGGTCCCATATAAGCAACGTGAGTAACTGTGCAGCATTGGCTATCTTCGCCTTGCAAACTCAGTGTGATGGCTTCAGGACGAACCCCCACAGTCACCGCAGTTTTATCTGTAACAAACTGCTCTGGACGCGGTAAACGATAATTGAAAATATCCACCGAGTCAGCGCTAAGAGTTGCAGGGAAAATATTTGCATCCCCCATAAAGCTCGCCATAAATTTTGACGCTGGCTGGCGGTATAGCTCTTGCGGTGAACCTAACTGCATGATTTTCCCTTTATTCATCACTAGAACCATATCCGAAACCGCAAAAGCCTCGCTTTGGTCATGGGTGACATATAAAGAGGTGATATTGAACTGTTGCTGTAACTCACGAATTTTTTCACGCATGCTACGACGCAAATTTGCATCCAAGTTACTTAATGGCTCATCAAATAATAGCACTTTAGGCTTGAGTATCAATGCACGAGCTAAGGCTACACGCTGCTGCTGACCTCCAGAAATTTGGTCAACGAAACGGTCAGCAAAGCCGGCCAAATCCACTAACTCCAATGCTTCATCAACCCGCTTTTTAATTTCCGCTTTGGGTAAGCCTAACATTTTTAAGCCATAACCGACGTTATCCCCTAACGACATATGTGGGAATAGGGCGTAGGATTGGAAAACCATACAAATATCACGCTGTTGAATTGAACGGTCAGTAACATCTTCACCATCAATAAACATACGGCCTTCGGTGGGTTTTTCTAACCCTGCGACAAGGCGTAATACGGTGGTTTTACCACAGCCGGATGGGCCGAGTAGGGTGACCATGCTGCCTTGTGGAATAGAAAGACTTAAATCATCGATGACGGTATTGTTGCCAAAGCGTTTAGTCACATTTTTTAGTTCAACAAAATTATGTTGTGTCATGTCAGTTACTCCGTGATTACTCTGCATTTTTGGCTTTGGAACGTGAAACACGGGCTTCGCCAATCAAATAGTCAAATAAGAAAATAATTGCCAGCATTACGACAATCAGGATTGAGCCATAGGCAATGGCAACGCCATATTCACCGTCTTCTACACGGTTCAAAATATAGGCTGTAGCGACGCGAGTATCAGGAGTAACCAAGAATACAATCGCACTGACCGTGGTGATCGCACGGACAAAACTATAGATCAGCGCTGATAAAATGGCTGGGCGCAACAATGGCAGTAAGATAAAGAAGATGGTACGCATTGAACCCGCTCGTAAGCTGAGTGATGCTTCATCCAACGATTTATCAATTTGGCCTAAGCCTGCAATACCTGCACGGATCCCGACAGGAACGTTACGCATGGTCATTGATATAATAACGATAGCGGCAGTTCCCGTTAAATAAAACGGGGAATCGTTAAAGGCTAAGATGTATGACACGCCCGCAACTGTTCCTGGTACGGCAAAGCACAGCATCGTGGTAAATTCGATAGTCTTTTTACCGCGGAACTCTTGGCGAACTACGATATAGGCAATTAATAAACCGAGGATCGCGGTGATGGGGGCGGCAATACCGGCGTACAGAAGGGTATCTAACAATGATGGCCACGCACCATCGCTCATTCCTTGGCCGAATAATTTAATAAAGTTATCGAAGGTTAAGGTGTAATCAACACCCCAGTTAACTGTAAAGCTACCGTAGAAAATACTGCCGTACAACAATACGTTAAATGCAACCCAAATCGCTAAGAAAGTGGTCACAGTGGCAATTAATGACGTTGGTAAAGGCTGAACATCACCACGGTAAGATTTCCCTGATACGGTGACATAGGAACGTTTACCTATCCACATATACTGTACGCAGAACACTAATAGTGAGAACACTAATAATGACGCACCTAAGGTACTGGCAGCTTGATAATCTAATTGGGAGCCGGTGATATAGAAGTAAATTTGCGTCGCGAGTACGTCGAAGTTACCGCCTAGAACCAATGGATTACTAAAGTCAGCCAGCGATTGTACGATAACGATTAAAAATGCGTTTGCCAGTGCAGGCTTCAGTAATGGCATAAACACATTAAAGAACGTTTGGTAGCGGTTTGCCCGCAGTGTGTACGACGCTTCTTCTAATGATGGATGAATGGTTTTAATTGCCCCATCTAAAATCATAAATGACATAGGGGTAAATGCGAGGACTTGAGCCAACCAAATACCGGTGAAGCCATATAACCAGTTGGTATTTTCAAGGCCCATATAGGCGGCAAGAAACTCAGTAATATAGCCTGAGCGCCCCATCATCAACGTGACCCCTAGACCGACAACGAAGGGGGGTGTGACAATAGGTAAAATAGAAAACACGCGACCAATAATAGCGGAGCGTTTGGCGATGCGTGAAGTATAAATGGCTAAAATCAAACCAAAGAAAGTACAACCAGCACCTACGGCCAATGATAAAAATACTGAGTTAATAATAACTTGGACAATATGCGATTGCGTCAAAATTGCCACAAAGGCGAATGGTGCAAAGTCCCCATTTCCATCAGTAAACATCGGAATGAAAATAGCGACACTTGGGAACACAATGAATAGGGCTATTAAGGCCACAACGGTGATCAGCGAGCCAATAACGAATTGGTCTCCACCGAGCCACTCAAGTCGAGTTAACGCCAGTGTCATCACCATACCCAAGGCGATAAATAGTACAATAGTTGAGTAACCTAACCCTTTTCCTTCAAAATAGGAGGTTAAGATCACCACGGCTGCGGTGACAACCGCCACGCCAATATCGAAATAATAGCGGGTTTTATGGTAACGATCCGCTGGTGTTAACGGGCGAATAAATAAAATAGAAGGCAATAAATACCAGAGCCAGCTAATGTTTAGGCTGCTCCAACCATAAGCCGCTATGATTTCGTCTTGTGTTGAGTCAAGTACACCATAGTCTAAGCTCCAAGAAGGCAGCAACGCGAAACCTAGCCAAGCAATCAGTAGCCAAAAGAATATACTATCCTTTTTGTTTGGAGCCGATAAGGTTAGGGTTTGAGACATAGTTCCCCCTAAGCTCGTCATATTTTGCGCTGTCACGGTGTTGGCTTCATTCCGTTACCCTCATCTAGGGATAACGTCACTTGCCGCTTAGTGACAACTCAAATTATTCAGAGCTTAATTAAATTTAATTTTTATTTTAGTTTAGTAAGAGCTCAGTGCGGTGGATGGCCACCGCACGAGATAGCTATTTGCTCATTTTGACTTCTGTTACCCATTTATTGATAAGGTTCTTACGGACATCAGCATCACCGTATTTGTCCATATCGTAATTAATTAGGTTTAACTCATTGAGTTTTAAAGAAATAGGAGATGACTCAGCTGTCGTATTGGTTAAGATTTGGTAAGATTTTCCTTCTTTCCAACTTAACTCTTGGGCTTCTTTCGATAAGACGAAATCAACAAACAGTTTCGCGTTATCCATATTGCGTGCATTTTTCAGGATACTGATCCCGCCAATTTCATAGCCAGTACCTTCGCATGGTGCGATAAGCTCTAATGGCGCGCCATTTTCCACTTCTAATGAATAATCATGTAAAAAGCCAATACCAATGGCCGACTCACCGCGAGCGGCGTTACGTGCTGGGGCAATACCTGACTTAGTATATTGAGAGATATTTGAGTTTAATTTTTTCAGGTAATCAAAGGCTTGCTCATTACCCCATAATTGGTCGAAAGTGGCTAATGCGGTATAAGCGGTTCCTGAACTTTGTGGATCGGCAATTTGAATTTCGCCTTTATATTCAGGTTTGGTTAAATCTTTCCAGCAAGTTGGGATAGGTAACCCTTTCTCTTTTAGGCGGTCTTTGTTAACGCCAAACCCTAAAATACCGATGTAAACTGCGGAAGAGTAATTACCTTTACGTTTTGCAGGGTCTTGGAATTGTGGCATGATTTCAGCCAGATTTGGCGATTTGTATGGTTCAAGTAAATCCATTTCCCCTGCTTGTGAATGTGGGTCTAATGTACCGCCGTACCACACGTCAGCTTGTGGGTTTCGTTTTTCAGCTTCGATTTTGGCTAACGTACTGCCAGAACCATTACGTACAAAGGTGGTTTTGACATCATATTTCTTAGCAAAAGCTTGTGTTTCAGTTTCACACATGGCGTTAGTGGCGCTACAGTAAACAACTAAACGGCCCGCAGCATTTGCAGTGGTAGTAATAGCTGCAAGGGATAAGCCTGCAGCAACAAGCGTAGAGAGAGTTTTCAGTTTCATTGTCAGTCCTTTATTCAGGTTTTATTATCAGAGGGTGAAACAGTGCCCGCCAAATGCTCTCGTTTGCTGACATTGGCAATCAATAGAGGCATTAGCAGTAATCCCATCAAAGCCGCGGCACTGGCAAGTAAGGAAAACATGCCTGACCAACCATAATGTGCAATGACTTGAGAGAGTGGCCACCCGGCAATCGCCGCCCCTAAATAGGCGTACAAACCGAGATAACCTGTTACCGCTCCAGCTGCTTTTTTATGACAATATTCTGTTGCAGCTAGACCGATTAACATTTGTGGTCCAAAAACAAAAAATCCAATCGCAAAGAAGCATGCAGCCAATAAAGCATAGTGATGAATTGGCGTTAACCATAAGGCACTTACTGAGACACAAAGACCCAATGAAAACAGCAGGATCATAGGCGCTCGTTGGCCACGAAACAGAATATCAGAGCCCCAACCAGAGCAGAGTGCCCCTAATAATCCGCCCAGCTCAAATAACGATAATGTTGCATTCGCACTGAGTAAATTGGTGCCATGTTTCTCTGTTAACCATAGATTTCCCCAATCATTTATCGCCATGCGAATGAGATAAACCAAAATATAGGAGAAGCCCAGTAACCAAATCATACGGTTAAAAATGATGGCATCTTTTAATATCACTAGCATTGGCATTGGCGGCGATAAGCGCTCTTGGCGCAACTCCAAAACATCGTGTCGCCACTGCCCAACGCTTGGAAGCTGCTCTTCTTGCGGTGTGCCACGTAATTGACGACATAACCACAGCCCAATAATGACACCAATAACACCAGGGACAATTAAGGCCATTTGCCAACTGTATTGGGTCGCCAATAATGCGGTAAGCAAGGGCAGTAACATTCCCCCAAGGTTGATGGAGATATTCCATAATCCCCACCAAAAGCCACGTTCATTACGTGAATACCAATGCGTTAGAATGCGTGCACAAGGCGGCCAACCCCAACCTTGGAAAAAGCCATTTAATGTCCAAACAATTAATAACGCTGGAAACGATAAGCAATAGGCAAAAATGATGTTGAGTAACCCCGTCATCACTAAGCCAACCCCCATAAACCAACGGTATCCTGTAATATCGTGGAAAATCCCTGAAAGAAACTTGGAGATTCCGTAAGTCAAATAAAACGACGTCGCTATCCAACCTATGTCACTTTTATCGAGAAACAGTTCGTTTTGCATAACAGGCATCACGAAGTTAAAACTCTTTCGTGTGAGGTAAAAAGTGGCATAACCAATAATCATTGATAGCATTAAGCGGCGACGCCAAAAACGATATGTGTTATCCAGACTCAACGTGTCTTTACCTGTCATAGGGCGGTTTCTCTTGTTAAGGAAAATGTAATCAAGTTTTTAACAAAAAGGATGAGAGAAGGTATTAGAGGGCTAGGAATTATTCCTAGTTTTGCGATGTTTTATCTTAAAATGTGGGCAAGTTAACACTTATTTGTGTTCCGTTTTGGGTTGTTAATGTCCAATCACCACCTAAGGCTCGAACTCGCTCCTCAATACCGCGCAACCCAAAGCCACTAGTGCGTTTGCTAAATGGAATGCCGACGCCATTATCATTAACAACAAGCTGGATCGAGTCACCTATTTGCTTAAGAGATATGTGGATTTGTGTGGCTTTTGCATGTTTACTGATATTGTTAAGTAACTCTTGGACGAGGCGATAAAGCGTAAACAACACTGTTTCATTGATCGGTGTTGTTTGTAAGCCATAATGAAAGTGGCATTGAATATTATTCTGTGGAAAAGAAAATTCAGCAATTAAGTGTGTTAGTGCATTTTCAAGCGACATTTCATCTAACACAGGAGGGCGCAACTGGCGCAATAATTGCCGCGTAGATTGATGAATTTGTTGCGCTAATTCATTTATTTGACTTGCTGCTTGGTGGCTGATGTCATCTGTTGCTGTTTTTTTCACTAACATCGACTGAATTTGAATCGCGGTGATATTTTGCCCAATTTCATCATGCAGCTCACGGGCAATCGCTTTTTTGATATCTTCTTCGGTATGCACGAGCTGCAACATTAAGTCGCGCCGTGTTTTTAGTTCTTCTTCTAAGCGTTGGCGATAACGTTGTAGGTTACTCGCCAGCTGTTTTTGTCGGCTAATTGCTATCCCAAGGCCAATACCAATTAAGGCTTGAGTGCTGAGAAACATTTCTAATTCTTCTAAATCAGCAAATGCACCGTGAAATTGCCGGGCAAAAGTAATGATTAAACTACCTAATAATGCAGAAAGTACGCCACCTTGCCAGCCATAACGATAAGCCATAAAAACGTTAGGAATAAACACCAGTAAGACAATTAACCGTTCAATTTCGGGAGCAAAAAATACTTGGGCGCTGAGCCCAACGACACAAAATAGAAAACACCAAACAATTAAAGAGGTTCGTAATTGCTTATCTGGCGTCCCATAATCAAGGAGCATTTGGTAGTGCTGTTCGTGTAGATATTCATAAATAAGGTAAACAAAAGGAGAAAGCAGTATCCCTCCGGTGAATGTTGTTAGGAATAATTGGCTAATGGAATAAGATGATAACCCACTGAATAATAAAGCATGTAATACACTATTTGCCGCAACGCCTGCGAGTAATAATAATAACCGCTGCCAATATAACGTATAACGCCACCAGATATTTTGAATAACAAAAGCAACACCGAGACTTAATAACGGTGATAACAGTAAAATAGGTTGGAAGAGAAGTTGCTCTGATGATAACCAAAAATTTAATATCCCTTCGCTAAGTAGCAGTGTTGGCCAGTAGCGTCGCCAAAGGATAATCATCAATGCTAGGCGTAAGCCTTGCGGCAGAAATAAAGTTGCCTGAAAACTGTTTTGACTTAAATAAAAGCCGATGATCCACAACCCAATCCATAACAGCGAATAAGTAAAAAATAAGAAGATGGATTGCAGCGTTAACCGTAAGCTTTTATTCATGCCTAAATTACCGTGAAATTAGATTATGTTCTAGCGCGTAGTGAACAAGGTCGATGGTATTTTCGCATTGCAATTTGCCTAATATATTTGCGCGGTGAACGTGCACGGTTTTATGGCTTAATTCAAGTTGCTCTGCGATCACTTTTACACTCAAGCCAGCAACTAATAAATCAAATACTTCCCGTTCCCGAGGTGTCAATTCATGTAGGCTTTGCTGTTGTTGAGGTGAGTGGCGTAGTGCTCGCATAGCATCGGAACATAAGTAGCAGCCGCCTTGGTGGACAGAGCGAACAGCTTGCACTAACTCTTCAGGGCCACAACGTTTAGTTAAATACGCGCTGGCTCCCGCATCTAAAGCACTTTGCACAAAGGCTGGGGTATCATAAATGCTCAATATAATGGTGCGAAAATCAGGCTTTTTTTGACGTAAACGTGATAAAAGCTGTAAACCGTTTTCATCTGGCATCGATATATCCATGATGGCGACATCGATATCCAAATTAAGCAAATTAGGCCAAGCTTCTTGGGCATTCGCATATTGCCCAACAACAGAAATATCGGGTTCCAGTGTTAAAAGTTGAGCGAAACCAGAACGCACAACCACGTGGTCATCAACTAAAGCGATTTTTATCATATTTTTTATCAATTTGATGAGTAGGATATTGGGAAATCTTATATCAATATCGAGAAAGATTAGCTACCAGCAGAATGTAAAATTCTGTTGTTCATCCATAATGACGAGCAATTTTTTTATTGGGGTAAAATTTTCACGCAAACTTATTCATATTGAATAATAAATGACCAAAAAACAAGGTGTATAAAAATAGCGACAGACGCCACTTTGGGGTGTCGCCAAAAGGAGACATTTATCTTATTGATAAATATAGATTTATAAATTTGATGTTTAGGGTGTCTTAAATTAGCGACAATATTGAGAAAGAGATAAACCGTTTCAGTGTATCCAGAATCACTGAATAGACGGTAAAAAATAAATTGTCTTATTTTTTAATGTGTTAAAAAATAAATTGAAAAGTTGGCACGGCATGTGCATAATAATATTCAGTTGCTCATTCAACTTCTTATGTAGGTCCAAAATTAGTTGGGTACATACCACATAAACCAAGAATGACGCCAAAGTAAGGTGCCTACCGTCCAACAGCACAGATATTCGCCTTCGGGCCTTATCAAACACAGGGCGACACGTGGAGTGAGGCACCACCTATATAATTATCTTTAATGTAAAGACATAATTATATAAAAGCAGTAACCATCAGAATCAGAGTAGTTGTTATCGCTGGCGGGGTAAAGGTAAGTTCTTTATCCCGCCTTCCTATTTTATGCCCACCATAATGCCCGTCATACTTTGTACCACAGCGTTGTTGGCTGCTCTCGTCTACCCGAATCACATACTTATAGAGATATCTTCACTTGGCGCCTAGCTGCAATCCGAATTATTTAGGGCATAGCTGAGTGTTTTATTTTTAAAGCAAAAACTAAAGAAAAGACGAAAGAATTCATTTAATAAGACCTATCGATTCTTTTATGCTTTCGTTTATGCGAAAAAGGAACATCCGGAGCGATGAACATACCTATCTGAAAATTATCATTTTTTACCAATTAAATTGGCACGTTCATTGCTTTTAGTTGTTACACTTAGTCTGATTTTAACGCTATGGGACACATAATTTGGATTGTGCTTTTCGCATGACAAAGAGTTCTGCTACCATTGCAATACGTTGAATGGGTATGAGATGAATGTATTGAGTAAATGGCGTTTTTTCCCGCGCTCCTTGCGCCAACTCGTTGTTATGGCATTTTGGCTTGTACTACTTCCTTTATTAGTACTCGCTTACCAGGCATATCAAAGTCTGGAGCAACTTAGTAACCAAGCTGCCAATATCAATAAAACCACGTTGCTTGACGCACGGCGTAGTGAAGTGATGAGTAGTCTCGCCTTAGAAATGGAACGGAGCTATCGTCAATATTGTGTGTTACAAGATCCCACCTTGCAAACGCAATATCAGAAACAGTTTGCAGATTATCAGCAAATGTTCGAGCGTCAGAAAACAATCTTACCCACTTCGTCAGACACCTCCGCATTGACTAACACTTTGGATGCACTTAAAACGGTCGCTTGTGAAAACAATGAGCCGACAGAAAAAATTACACGAGCTTTAGAACAGTTTTCTGCCGAAAATGCCTCATTAGTGCAAGAAACTCGTGATGTGATTTTTAGCCGTGGAGAACAGTTACAAAAAGCAATTGCGAATAAAGGTCAATTATTTGGCTGGCAGAGCTTAATTTTATTCTTATTAAGCGCTTTACTAGTTGCATTATTCACAAGGATGATTATTGGCCCAGTTAAAGCTATCGAACGAATGATTAACCGTCTTGGAACTGGACGCACGATAGCCAATAATATTGAGCGCTTTAAAGGCCCTAGGGAATTACGGACAATTGCGCAGCGTATTATTTGGTTAAGTGAGCGATTAGCATGGCTTGAATCACAGCGTCATGAATTTCTTCGCCATATTTCACATGAATTAAAAACACCTCTTGCAAGTATGCGTGAAGGAACGGAGTTACTTGCTGATGAGGTAGCTGGACCATTAACGGTGTCTCAAAAAGAAGTTGTAGAAATTTTGGATCACAGTAGTAAGCATCTTCAGCAACTTATTGAGCAATTACTTGACTATAATCGTAAGCTTGTAGATGACCCACCAGAAGCACAGATTGTTGATTTACAAAAGCTCATTGAAGATATTGTCAAAGCACATAACTTACCCGCACGGGCTAAAAACATCAAAACAGAAGTGCGTTTAAAAGTGGATAGCTGTTTAGCTGAACCCTCACTTCTTGGGCGAGTTATTGATAATATCTATTCCAATGCGGTGCACTATGGCGGCGAATCAGGTAATATTTGGATCTCTAGTCGCCAAACAGGCAATAAATTGCTAATTGAAGTTGCGAATACGGGTACGCCAATTCCTGAATCTGAGCAAAGCATGATTTTTGAACCTTTTTATCAAGGCTCATTACAAAGAAAAGGTGCTGTTAAAGGAAGTGGGCTAGGGCTAAGTATTGCGCAAGATTGTATTAAACAAATGGGGGGCGAGCTTTCTCTTGTTCCCACTAAATCAGCAGATGTCTGTTTTAGAATTGAACTGCCTCTAACCGCAGAGAATGAATAATGGTAAATCGGTCTACAGGTGTTTGGGCGGTACTTTACCGTAACGCATCGTTAAGTAAAAATAATCGAAGAGTACCTTATGTGATGAGACGTACAGGGCTCAATTTTGGGGCGGTCTTATTTTCCCTAATCTTAAGTGGATGTGTCGCTAAAAATGGCCAGTCACCGCTCGAAACTCTAGCGCAAGTCGTTGTGCCTGAGGTAAAAGTTACGGACTATCGGTATACATCATGTGAAACGATCTGGAACAATGACCAACCTACTGCACGGGAAAACGCGCTATTTTGGTTGCGAATGATGGATTGTGCCGATCGTACTGAAACCAGTCAAGCACGTGAGGAAGCAGGTAAAATCGAGGTAACAAACTGGTCGAGTGCATTTCAACAGAATATTTTGTTGAATTCTGCAGATCCGTCTATTGCTGAACGTCGCAAAATGCTGGATAGCATTAATACGTATAGTTTGAATTTTCCAACAGCAGTACGGCCATTATTGCAATTATGGCGTGAGCAACAGGTGCAAATTATCAACTTGTCAGATGCGGGGGCTCGTTATAAGCGCCTACAACAAGAAATGGATACAAAGCTCGACCGCTTGAAAGAAGATAATGCTAAATTGGCTTTCGAACTGAATACGACCTCCCGTAAGCTTGAAAACTTAACGGATATTGAACGTCAGCTTTCTTCTCGTAAGAAAAGCACGAACGAAACCGAAAAAGAGGTAGAAAATGGGGTTGAAGGAGATAAACCTATTTCCTCTGAAGAGCCAAAGCCTGATAGCAGCGCATCTTCTCCAGTAGAGCAAAATTCATCGGAGAATGAACAAAAATGACGAATCGTAAGTCAGCAAATTTGTTACTAGTTGACGATGACCCAAGTCTTCTGAAACTGTTAGGTATGCGTTTGAGTAGTGAAGGCTTTAAAGTCACTACCGCAGAGAGCGGCCCTGAAGCGCTAAAAATCTTACAAAAAGAAAAATTAGATTTAGTGATCAGTGATTTACGTATGGATGAAATGGATGGCATGGCGCTTTTCGATGAGATACAAAAAGCCCATCCAAACATGCCTGTCATTATATTAACAGCTCATGGCTCGATTCCTGATGCCGTCGCGGCAACACAACGAGGCGTATTTAGTTTTTTAACTAAGCCAGTCGACAAAGACGCATTATATAAAGCGATTGATGAAGCACTCGCGCTCTCTTCAACACCCATAAGTGATGAAGAGTGGAGCTCTGGTATTGTCACACGTAGCCCCTTAATGATACGCCTGTTAGAACAAGCGCATATGGTGGCACAATCTGATGTTAGCGTATTGATTAACGGGCAAAGTGGTACAGGTAAAGAGGTTTTAGCGCAGGCGATTCATAAAGCTAGCCCTAGGGCGCGTAAGCCGTTTATTGCCATTAACTGTGGTGCACTACCTGAACAATTATTAGAGTCTGAACTATTTGGGCATGCAAAAGGCGCCTTTACTGGCGCAGTTAGTAATCGCGAAGGGTTATTCTTTGCAGCCAGTGGTGGGACGTTATTTTTAGATGAAATTGGTGATATGCCAATGCCATTGCAGGTTAAATTACTGCGGGTATTGCAAGAGCGCAAAGTTCGTCCTTTAGGTAGCAACCGTGATTTAGATATTGATGTACGTATTCTGTCTGCAACTCACCGTAACCTACCAAAAGCAATGGAAAAAAATGAGTTTCGTGAGGATCTTTACTATCGTTTAAATGTGGTCAACTTACGTATTCCTGCGTTAAATGAACGTTCAGAAGATATTCCATTATTAGCTAATCATCTATTGCGTGAAGCTGCATCACGTCATAAACCGTTTGTACGTAGTTTTTCCAGTGATGCAATGAAATGCTTAATAACAGCGAGCTGGCCGGGCAATGTCCGTCAATTAGTGAATGTGATTGAACAGTGTGTAGCATTAACGACGTCTCCTGTTATAAGCGAAGCACTGGTTAGCCAAGCACTTCAAGGTGAAAATACGGCGCTACCAACATTTGTTGAAGCTCGCAATCAGTTCGAATTGAATTATCTACGTAAGTTATTACAAATGACGAAAGGAAATGTTACCCAAGCTGCCCGAATGGCAGGACGAAACCGTACAGAATTTTATAAATTACTTGGCCGTCATGATTTAGAAGCTAATGATTTTAAAGAATAAATAAGTATTATTTACCACATGGTTGTTATCGATTACATTATGTGGAATAAGGCAATTCATATTCACGCTCCGGGAGAAAAAATACCTTATGAGCCGTAAGCTTAATATTTCACTAGCACAACTTAATTGGTTAGTCGGTGACATCGAAGGCAACTGCGATCGCATGCTGCAAGTTGTGAATGAACAAGCACCAAACACAGATATTGTCATGTTTTCAGAGCTGTCTTTGACAGGGTATCCACCAGAAGATTTAATTTTCCGAGCTGATTTCGAGGACCGCTGTTTAGTACAACTCGACCGTTTGCAAAAAGCCAGCCAAGAAACGGCGATTATTGTTGGTCACCCATGGTATGAAGGGGATGATATCTATAATGCGCTGTCCTTTTTCTATCAAGGCAAATTGCACGCTCGCTATTTTAAACAAGAGTTGCCAAATTATGGTGTGTTTGATGAACCCCGTTATTTCACTGCAGATGAAAAATCCTGTGTTGTTGAATTTAAAGGTTATCAGCTCGGTTTATTAATTTGTGAAGATATTTGGTATGACGAGCCAGTAGATGCAGTTAAAGGGGCGGGTGCTGAAATATTATTAACCATCAATGCATCTCCTTATGATATTCATAAAGAACATATTCGAACCGACTTATTAGTCGAACATTGCAAACGCACTCATATGCCAATTGTGTATCTCAACCAAGTGGGTGGGCAAGATGAATTGGTGTTTGATGGTGGCTCAAAAGTCATTGCAAATAAAGGTAAACAAATCTTTAAATTGGCAGAATTTAAAGAGCAAGTTATCACAGTTCAATTTGATGAACTTGCATTGGTGAGCGAAGGTAGCGTATTTATTGAGAATGACCCAGTTGCTCAGGTATACCAAGCTTTAGTTATGTCAACTCGTGACTACATCAATAAAAATGGTTTTAATGGTGCAATTTTAGGGCTATCAGGCGGTATTGACTCAGGGCTAACGGTGGCTATTGCGGTTGATGCTATAGGGAAAGAGCATGTGCAAGCTGTCATGATGCCATTCCGCTATACTTCTGAAATGAGTATTCACGACGCTAAAGAGCAAGCTGATTTGCTTGGGGTTGAATTCGATATCGTATCCATCGAACCGATGTTTGATGCCTTTATGGCTCAGTTAACGCCGATGTTTGAAGGAACCGCGGTTGATACCACTGAGGAAAACTTACAAGCACGTTGCCGAGCGGTTATTTTAATGGCAATGTCAAATAAACGTCGTCGCTTAGTGTTGACTACCAGTAATAAAAGTGAATCTGCTGTTGGTTATTCAACATTATATGGCGATATGGCAGGTGGTTTTGATGTGTTAAAAGATGTGCCTAAAACCCTTGTTTTTGAGTTAGCTAAATATCGTAATACATTATCTCCAGCAATTCCTCAACGTGTGATTGATAGGCCACCGTCAGCAGAACTTGCTCCAGGGCAATTAGATCAAGACAGCTTGCCGCCTTATGATGTGTTAGATGCATTATTGGAAGGCTACGTGGAAAAAGACTTGTCAGTTAATGATTTAATCAAACTTGGTTTTGATAAAGACGTGGTACGAAAAGTTGTACGTCTTGTTGATATTAATGAATATAAACGCCGTCAGGCTCCTGTTGGGCCACGTATTACGATGCGTAATTTCGGTAAAGATCGCCGCTATCCGATCACCTCAGGTTTTGGCCGTAAAAACTGGTCATAACAGGAATTATTTATGAAAAAAATTGATGCAATTATAAAGCCATTCAAACTTGATGATGTTCGTGAAGCATTGGCTGAAGTGGGTATTACCGGAATGACGGTAACTGAAGTGAAAGGCTTTGGACGTCAAAAAGGGCATACTGAGCTTTACCGTGGTGCAGAGTATATGGTTGATTTTTTACCTAAGGTTAAAATTGAAATTGTTGTCCCTGATGACATTGTTGAAAACTGTGTCGAAACCATTATGCAAACGGCCCAAACGGGCAAAATTGGCGATGGGAAGATCTTTGTTTATGATGTAGCTCGAGTGATCCGTATTCGGACTGGTGAGCAAGATGAAGAAGCGATTTAATAAATTACGTTATGTGAAAAAGCGGTAACGGAAAATACACAGGAATGGGATTAGAATTGTGTATTTATTATGCGAGTCCGTTACCGCTAAATTTAGAAAAATGGCAAACACTTAACCATTTAAACCATTTTCTTCAGTTAACATGTTTCAGAGAATGCTCTTCTAAACAGAAGAGCATTTTTTATCCATTAATTGAGGGGTAATACTTTATGTGGTCCAAAACATTCATAGTGAATAGCATCGGCATCGACACCCATTGCAATTAGCTGTTTGCCTACGTGCTGCATAAAACCAACAGGGCCACAGAAATAGAATTGCATGTTCGGTTGCTCAATCCATTCACGTACCAATTCTAAATTCATTAAACCTTCATATTGGTAATCAAACCCGAGACGATCTTCCTCTCTTGGTTGATTAAACCAAATCGCAGATTGGCTGGTTTGTTGTTTTGCTAATAGTTGTTGAATTTCGTGCCTAAAGGCATGAACAGCACCATTTTCAGCGGCATGGAACCAATTAACTTGAGCATTGTGACCTTGTTCTGTTAGATGATTTAACATACTCAGCATTGGGGTTAAACCAACGCCTGCAGAGATCAAGGTAACAGGTGTCTGGCCATCAACATCAATGAAGAAATCACCACATGGTGGGGCGAGTAGTACATGGTCACCTTCATTTAATTGTTGATGTAAGAAATTAGAAACTGAGCCTTGTTCTTCACGTTTTACTGCAATACGGTAGCTACGGCCATTAGGCGCAGTCGTCAGTGAGTATTGGCGGATTTCTTGGTTTTCAAATCCCTGGTTGTTGACATAAATAGTGATATATTGGCCTGGACGGTAATCCGCGACAGGTTTCCCATCGACAGGTACGAATTCAAAACTGGTGATTACATCACTTTGGGGCTGTTTTTGTTTCAATTTAAATTCACGTAAACCTTCCCAGCCCCCAATTTTATCTGCATTCTCTTGGTAAATTACTGCTTCACGACCAATAAAGATATCAGCTAAGACCCCGTAAGCTCTTCCCCAAGCATCAAGTACTTCTTGGCCTGGGCTAAGTAGTTCATCGATAGCCGCCAGTAAATTTTCCCCAACAATAGGGTAATGCTCAGGTTTGATATTTAAACTAACGTGTTTTTGGGCAATTTTTTCAACCGCTGAAATCAGTGCTTCAGGGGTTTCAATATTTACCGCATAAGCACAAATAGCGTTGAATAGAGCTTCACGTTGGTCGCCATTCATTTGGTGAGTCATGTTAAAAATATCTTTTAGTTCAGGGTGTTGTTTAAACATCCGATCATAAAAATGTGCGGTTAGTTTTGGCCCTGTTTCAGCAATGGCAGGAATGGTGGATTTAACAATGGCGATGGTTTGGCTATCTAGCATACAGGTGCTCCTGAATTATTTTCATGTTCTCATCGTAGTGATCGTAAGGCGTCAGTTTTTAGTTTTGTACAAACATATCCTTTTACATCATTGGGATAAGTATATTTCATCCCAATAAATCACTCTTTTTTGAGAGACATAAAGTTTATTTATAAACATGTATTTTAAATACAACTTATAATATTTAAGGTTTTATGTAAAGACTCAAACTGGGAAAATATGTCGGAATTAAGCACACAATGAGAAGGGGCTAGCAAATCTGGATGTTTCTACGTTAAAAATTAAAATTTAAGCTATTTTATAGTGGAGCCTTCAGAAGCAAATGAAGTGAAAAAAATTAATGCAATCGTTTGCGTATATTTTTTCTTTAGGGCTATCTCAAGAGAGAAAAAGAGTTTACACTGTGTGTCATTGCGATGAATCGATTTTCAACCTATTGAATTGCTGAGGCAGGAGAAGCGAATGTTAAAGCGTGAAATGAATATTGCTGACTACGATCCAAAATTATGGGAAGCAATGGAGCAAGAAGTACAACGTCAAGAAGAACACATTGAATTAATTGCTTCTGAAAACTATACCAGTCCACGAGTCATGCAGGCTCAAGGTTCTCAGCTAACCAATAAATATGCAGAAGGCTACCCAGGCAAACGCTACTATGGCGGTTGTGAGTATGTTGATGTGGTAGAACAATTAGCGATTGACCGTGCGAAAGAACTATTTGGTGCTGACTATGCGAACGTGCAACCACACTCAGGTTCACAAGCTAACGCTGCTGTTTACATGGCGTTATTACAGCCAGGTGATACTGTTCTGGGGATGAATCTGGCACATGGTGGTCACTTAACTCACGGTTCACCAGTTAACTTCTCAGGTAAACTGTACAACATCGTGCCTTATGGCATCGATGAAAGCGGTAAAATTGACTACGATGATATCAAAGCGCAAGCTGAAAAACATAAACCAAAAATGATTATCGGTGGTTTTTCTGCGTATTCAGGTGTGGTTGATTGGGCAAAAATGCGTGAAATCGCAGATGGCATTGGTGCTTATTTGTTCGTGGATATGGCTCACGTAGCAGGTTTGATTGCTGCTGGTGTTTATCCAAACCCAGTGCCTCACGCACATGTTGTGACGACAACAACACATAAAACTTTAGCAGGTCCACGTGGTGGATTAATTTTAGCTAAAGGTGGTGACGAAGAGTTATACAAAAAAATCAACTCAGCCGTATTCCCAGGTTCTCAAGGTGGCCCTTTAATGCATGTGATTGCAGGTAAAGCGGTTGCATTGAAAGAAGCGATGGAACCAGAATTCAAAGTTTACCAACAACAAGTGGCTAAAAATGCCAAAGCAATGGTCGACGTTTTCCAAAAACGTGGCTATAAAGTCGTATCTGGTGGAACGGAAAACCATTTGTTCTTAGTGGATTTAGTAGACAAAGATATCACAGGTAAAGATGCAGATGCTGCACTGGGCCGTGCGAATATCACAGTTAACAAAAACAGTGTACCTAACGATCCTAAGAGCCCATTCGTAACGTCTGGTGTACGTATCGGTTCTCCTGCAATTACACGCCGCGGCTTTAAAGAAGCAGAAGCGAGTGAGCTAGCGGGCTGGATGTGTGATATCCTAGACAACCTCAATGACGAAGCGACCATTGAGAGCGTAAAACAAAAAGTATTAGCAATTTGCAAGAAATACCCAGTTTACGCATAATTTAAACGACAATTCGTGATTAAAACCCGCTTCTACATGCATGTATGAGCGGGTTTTTTGCATTGAAAAAACGGAGGGATGATGGTCATTCCATCAACGCGTTGGCTAGCCATTGATTATTTTACCTACTTTTTTGCCTACAGTATTTTCTTACCATTTTGGTCAGTTTGGCTACAAGGTGAGGGAATTGATGCAGAAATGATTGGTGTTTTGTTAGGGGTAGGGTTAGCAGCCCGTTTCCTTGGCGCGATGTTCATTACTCCTTTAGTTAAAGAGCCCTCGAAACTGATTACGGCACTACGTTTACTTGCAGGGCTTTCACTCATTTTCTCTGTTGGTTTTGCTTTGGGTTCTCATTGGGCATGGCTGCTATTTGTAATGATAGGCTTTAACTTATTTTTTGCGCCAATGGTTCCGTTAGGAGATTCACTGGCAGGAACATGGCAAAAACAATTTACCTTTGACTATGGCAAAATTCGCGTCTGGGGGTCGATAGCTTTTATTATTGGCTCCTCATTGATGGGGTATTTAGCAGGTGTTTGGGGTAATAAAGCCATCATGGTAGCGTTGATAGTAAGCTGTTTAGCATTATTACTAGGCGCAATGATGAAACCGGCAATTATGCCAATGGGAGCGGCGAAAATTGAAGGTGGCAATAAAGTCACTTTTAAACAGTTGATTGCTGATAAAAACGTCGTTAGGTTTTTAATTTGTGTGACCTTATTACAAGGGGCTCATGCGGCTTATTATGGTTTTGCTTCCCTATTTTGGAAAGAGGCGGGTTATTCAGATTTAGTGATCGGTAATTTATGGTCACTGGGTGTGGTCGCTGAAGTCATTGTATTTATGTTAAGTCACCGTTTATTCCGGCGTTGGAGTGCGCGTAATTTACTGCTGCTATCCGCATTTTGTGGAATTATCCGTTGGGGGTTGATGGGGGCGTTTACTGCATTACCTGTGTTAATTGTAGTGCAAATTCTTCACAGTGGGACTTTTACGATTTGTCATCTAGCGGCAATGCGCTTTATCAGCGCAAGAAAAGAAAATGAAATTATCCCATTACAAGGTGTTTACTCTGCCCTCGCAACTGGTGGTGGGTTAGCCGTCCTGACTATTATTGTGGGGTATATTTATGAGCGAGTGCCTGCTCATCATGGTGTAGTTTTCTATTTAATGGCGCTTCTTGCTGTTCCTGCTGTGTTTATCCGCCCTAAAGTTGTAGCTCAATCCTAGTATTTATCAACCAAGCTATAAAAGGGGTTAAACCTATTTTTATAGCTTGGTTTGGTACTGAATTTGTTTCCCTGTATCGTCAATATAAATCATTGTTATATTTTCTCCGTGATTAATGTCTGCGGTTGAAGAGAAAGTTTGTGATGAAAATGGCGCAACCATCGAACTTTTTGCAATAGAACGGCTTTCGTTATTAGCCAGATAAATATTCGCAATATTTAAAAAATAAGGAGTCGGGTTGTTGACGATAATACCGTCTTTAGCTAAATGAAATTGAATGTTTTTGATGGTATTGTCTGGCTTTTCCGTGAGGGTTGTAGGGCGATAAAAAACTTTAATCCGTGTTTGAATGGCAAACTGCAGCATATTTGCACTATTTATTTGTTTTGGCTTTGGCGCAATGTCTAATACATTTAAATAAAATACAGACTCTTTATTCGTAGGGAGCTTGTCGCCAATAAAACGTATTTGTAATTGAACCCCGTCATTTGCCGCGATTTTAGTGACGGGGGGTGTCACAATAAATGGCGCGTTCGTTGTTTCTGGTGTTGAATCGAGGTTACCTTCATCCACCCAACTTTGAGTCAATGTGGCTTGTTCACTGTAATTAGTCAGTTGAATCCCGACGGCCTTTTTATCGCTAGGAAAAATAATTCGTGTTCCTTGTAAAACAAGGCTCGCACATGCTTGGACGCTAAAAAATAGTAACGTAGCGAACCCTGTGATTTTAATTATTCCGTCCATAATATTTTCCTTTCTAATTGTATGACATCACCACGGTTGCAGTACTTGAGACTTGTCCTTGAGTGACACTACTTGGGTTGTATGCATGGTAATAAGCACCTAAGTTTACTGAAAAAGAAGGGGAAATCGGATTTCCTTTAAGGACAGTAAAAATATTTGTCGCGCCATTTTTAGCTGCTACGCTATCCGAAAGTACTAACGGTGTATTGAGATTGCTTGCGCTAACTAATCGGAAACCAACGCCTTTAGCACCTTGGCTAATGGTATTATTCAAGGTTGTTTTATCATTTGAGAGTAAATTACTACTGGATAAAAAAATAGATACATCACGAGAAGCATTACCGCCTGCTAAAAAGTCTTGGCAGGTAAAATTAAGCGTAAATGGCGTGTAGCCTGCTCTAGTTACAGTTTTCACCGCATTGATACTTACTGGGGGTAGTGCAACGACTAAACCTTGGTTAATGAAATTACAGGTAGTGAGAATGGGATTATAAGTTAAGGTAATTGGTTGTAAGTAGATGTCATCGGCACTGGTTGGCCATTGTAGCGTTAACAGAAAAGTGACTAATTTGACTACAATATCTAATAACCACTGTAGAATTCCCAAGCTGGATGCATCAGAGGCGAGTACAATAGGGGTAACTGTGGCGGTACTTCCTGATACTTCGACATAGTTGGTTCCGGGTTTGGCTGTGAGCAAATTAAATTGAACGGTAAAATTTGTATCGAGCTCACTACCTTGATGTATACCTTCCGTAAGGCCGACAACTCTATCTTTTTCTAATGCAGTGACTGTAATTGAGACAAACTGCTTTCCACCATTAAAACCAATAGTGGCTGTTCTGCCTTGGAAGGGGGATGCAATACCGATAGAGTTAGGAAAAAGCAATCCTCTTGCAGTACAGGTAAAAGTTCCAGGGTAGATGGTTCTGCTATTTTTACTAACTTGAGTCGATGTACTGGTAAGTTCTGTTGATAAATCAAAAGCAAGAGCGGGAGCCGTCACTGTAGATGTTTGTCTACAATGTGCTGAGGAATACTGGCTATAAGCCAATATACTGGAAAGCATCAGTGCTAAAGTGATTTTTTTCATCATGTTTTCCTTTATCGACAGAGGTTTTTATTCTTATCCATCGTATTGAGTAGTGGCTCAATAACACATGTCTTTTTCCCTTTAAGCTTTATGTGCAATGCCATCGGTAATTGCTCACTTTTGATATACATCACGCCAGATTGACCGACATAACCAACACTTTGCTGTTTAGCATCTGTGATTTCTGTACCAAAAGGTAAGCTATCGCCATTAGCAAGCACGCCTCGGATGAGATAAGTTTGTCGTGTATCGGTTTCGAGTTTGATGTAATTCACCGCTCCTTGATATGGACTCACATTGGCCATATTACCGAGCACCTCTGCACCTGCGGTTTTTTCTGTATCCGTCAAGGTATAGGTATTGGTTCTATACGGTGTGGAATTAGCAACTAAAACGACACCTTGTTGGTTGGTTAAGGTAGTTTTATTGGCGTTGACCATCATGTTACTGGCCATTGGAGCATCAATGATGGTATAGGTTTGTCCTGTTTCCCCTGAAAAAACAATATGTCCAGGGATAGCAACCAGAGTTCCTTTGGCGCCTAAACCAGTTTGGCGGTAATTATTGGCCTCTGTGTAAGATCCTGAAAGCGTGCTAGAGGGAAGCTGATAGCTGACGTTGCCACCAACTAAGTTATTCCCACCGTTTTGGTTCGTTGCAGTTAACGTATAATTGATTTGGTCATTTTTACCTGCAATACCACTGACACTTAGTGTAGTTTGTTGGTAACGAGAGTCAGTGAAATAACTTCCCATGCTAATATTGGCGCGTTTTTCAAATAAAGAAAAAGGAATACTAAAGTTGGCATAAATACGTGTTTCTTCTTCGCTGTCGTAATTACGAACACGTGAAACAGACACACTATAGGAAATATCGTTATAGTTGTTGGCATAGCCAGCTTGATATTCACGGCTATTACCGTTTGTATTCCAATAATCACGATGTGTCCCCGAGATGAATACCGAACCATAACCATCAGCTAGTTGTTGGTTTAAATTCAATGTAAATGTGTTTTTAGCACGTGAACCGCGTAAGGCGTCATAATTAGTGAGTGAAAGTTCAGGTGGAATATTATTGCCGAGTTTTTCTGATAGCTGGTCTTGATAAGCTTTCCAAGCGCGATAATTATCTTGAGAATAAATGGCATCAATAAAACTATAGTAACCACTAGTCGAATAACGATATGACGCCAAGGTTAAATTGGTCGACGTTGCGTTAATATATTTGTTATAAGTCAAGCGGTAGCTTTGACCACTATGATCGCCTGAATCTAATTTAGTATTTGCTTGCGTAATATCAGCTGAAATGGCCCCAAAACTAAAATTCCAACCACTCCCAATAACGCCGGAATAGTATTTTTCGCTAAATAACATTCCTGCATAAAGTGTCACTAAATTATTTAAACCATAGTGAAACTCACCTTGAGTAAATTTGGGTTGATAATGGGTATTGTCGATTTTTGTTTGCCCAGCAATGAGGCTGTAATTGTAAACGCCTTGTTTGAGCATATCAGGTACTGCAGAATAGGGCACAGTAAAGGTTTCTTGCCTTCCATCAGCTTCTTGGACAACGACGAATAAGTCACCACCACCAGCACTAGGCTGAAGGTCATTAAATGCGAACTCACCAGGGGGAACGTTTTCTTGATAAACCAGATTGTTATTTTGGTATACGCTGACTAAGGCATTTGTTTGAGCGACACCGCGTATAATGGGGACAAAATTTTGACTTGAATTTGGCAACATACTGGCTTCTGTTGCCAATGCAATGCCTCGAACTCGAATACTATTAAATAGGGCTGCAGGTGTATAAAAATCACCTAATTTCAACCCGGATTTGATTGCACTAAGGGGGCGATAAATATAACGGGTATTGTTTTTCCATTTTTGGCTACCATGAGAGCTATGTCGATAGCTGGATTCATCTCTAAATTGCCAGGCGCCCAAATTAACACCTGAATTTAAGGTTGCATAAAAATTGTCACTGCTGGTTTTTGAGTTTTTCTTCTCTTTATAGCTATAATAATTTGTATTATAAGAAAAAATAATTGCAGGCTCGCCATAATTCCATAGGCTGGGGTCAACATAGTTAGCTTCGAGTTTTTTCAGAGCGACTTGAGGAACTGTAATATTGAGTCGTAGGTTGTTGATATTAAATTTATACTTTATATTGGGTACTAAATCATCAATAGGAACAAATGGCTGTTGTTCGGTTTGCTCAATCACCTCAGCAGATAAATTTAGGTTTAATTTCTGTACATCATCAGCAGCAAGGCTGATCAGTTTGCCATCATTATTGATATCAATTTCAAACTGACCTTTCCAATTATTATTGACATAAAGGTCGGCTAATTGTTTACCTGATGGAATGTTATTGTCAGTATAGAATCGTGAAATATCTCCTTGTGCAGATTTACCTACCAATAGGGAAGTCTCAAACTCGTCCGCTATTGAGTTCTTTTGATAACTTTGTAGTCCTATTAAGATTAGGAGATAGAGATAATTTTCTTTTTTCACGATGATTTCTTCTATTAAAGTTTAATATTTTTAGATTTGAAAACACCATAGTCATCCACATACATTAAAATAAGATCGTGGTTTTTCATTATTCCTTTAATAGGTAATTCTTTTTCAGACATAGGGGCAATCATCGCAGAATCAGTTAATGAGTTATTTTTATCGTTAGATGGTGCGATAGCTGCAATAGTTAAATGGTATTGTGAATTATTTTTAACTAATATTTTATTATTTTTAATCTGATAGCTTGCATTATTAATAACCTCATCGGGAGATTCAGTTAGCCCAATAGGACGATAAAAAATTTTAATTCGTGAACGTGTGGCTAGCTGAATTGCATTTTTGCCTTTAGCAGACTCTGGCGTTTTAGGAATATCTAAAACATTTAAGAAAAATACGCTTTCAACATTTTCAGGAAGTTTTCCGGGTATTTTTTTAATTTTTAGTTGCTGACCTTGTAAACCTTCAATTTTAACAATAGGAGGGGATAAATAAAAAGGCGCTTCAGAATTCTCAGGCGTGGAATTTTCATCACCGTTATCAATCCATGACTGAACAAGAGACGATGTTTTACTGTTATTGGTTAATTGTACAGCAATACTATCAGCGTCAGCAGGATATATAATTCGAGTGCCAGTAATAATAACATTAGAAAGTGTTGCGCTCGAAAATAAAATAGTGAGTAATAAAACTAGAATTTTCATAATAGCATCCATTTAAAGCCAGGCTAATAAAAGCCTGGCTAAGTCATAATTATAAATAGGAAACTGTATATATTACGTTTGATTGCAAAAGACCGACTTTGGCGGCAGTTGCATTAGTTTTATAATAACTGGCAATTAAATTGAGGGTAGCTCCTGTCGCACCACCAGTATCAGCTCCTGTAAGGTTAGTATCAAAAGCCACATTGAGTGGAATTGCGGTGGTTGGAGTACTGGTTTTAGATAAACTAAATCCGACGTTTTTGGCAACGGAAGCATCATTTTCATTCACGGAAGTATTCACTAAATACAAACCGGAAGGAGAAATATTACTTGACGAATAGAAGTGTAATTTCAGATTACTTACAGGGACGCTTGCGGGTGCGCAATCAGAGAAAGTTAAAGAAAATTGTTTTTGATTTTTAGAAATAACCGTGGCGGCAGTTGTCCCTGCATCTGTTACGGTTATTGGATCAAGAACAACAGTCATATCGGCACTATTTCCGCCATTAATGGTACAAGTTGTATCGCTTATTGCTCCAGAAATTGAAATAATCCCCCCAGCACTATTCGTTATTGCAAGTGCTGAACCTGATATAAAAGATAAAGAAAGTAAAGACAGAGGTAGTATATATCTAGACATAATTAACCCCATAAGGTCAAAAATAAAATAAAGTTATATAACTTTGATTAACAGCTGAATGTAAATTAGCTGTATTGTTTTATGCTAGATATAAAGTGCATTTTTTCAAATTCAAAATTAAAAAAAACAAATAATGAGATAGGTGTGTTTTTTATATATATGAATTTAATGTAATATTATTTTTTTGATTGTTTCAAAATAACGCATAATAAGTGTGTTTATTGGTGGTTAGTGGTTTGTCTATTGGAATACTTCTCGTTGTAAGTGTTATTATGACAATGGCAAAGGTCAATTAACTTAATCATAAATAGAAGTAATATTAACTCATGGAATTAAATAAAATTTAATTTATAAAAAATAAATTGATAATAAAATGGCAAATCATAGAAAATGATTTGCCATTGAAAGATATCTTATAAGCTTGGTAGGAAAGTAGTAAATACAGGCATAAAGGTGACTAAGAGTAAAACGATAATTAATGCAAAGAACAAGGGCATAACTTCACGAATAAAATCAGAAATACGGACACCAGTAATCGATGTGGCTACAAACATGACGGTTCCCATTGGCGGTGTTAAGCAGCCGATGGCCAAATTAAGGATCATGACAATGCCAAAATGGATAGGATCAATCCCTAATAGCTTTACTGTAGGCATTAATAATGGAACAAGGACAATAATTGCGGCATTTCCTTCAATAAACATACCTAGGATTAACAACACCGCATTGACAATCATTAAGAAGACATACGGGTTATCAGAAAAATTGGTCATCATTCTGGCAACATCTTGCGCCACTTGCTCGTTCGTCAATACCCATGCTAATGCGGAACAAGTCATAATAATGAGCATGATACTTGCTGTTGAACGGGCTGTTTCTAAAAATGAGGCAGCAATGTCTTTTAACTTCATTTCACGATAAAAGAAGGTACCAATTATAATAACGTAAAGTACAGCAATAGCACCAGCTTCTGTTGGTGTAAAAATACCAAAGCGAATTCCACCAATAATAACGAGAACTAATAGGAAAGCAGACATCGCTCCTTTACCTGTTTGGTAAACTTCAGCAAATGTTGGTGCTTTATCTCTAGCAGGCTTATATCCACGTTTTTTTGCAATCAGATAAATTGCAACCATTAAAGCAACGCAGCACATTAATCCAGGAATGATTGCAGCCATAAACATCTTACCAATAGAGACGTCAGCGACAAATCCATAGATGATTAATGCAATACCCGGTGGAATTATAGGTGTTATTAATGATCCTGCGGCAGTGACAGCGGCAGAGAAGCTTTTTCCATAACCTAATTTTGTCATTTCTGGCACTAACATTTTAGATAGCATTGCACAGTCAGCGAGGTTAGATGCAGAAAGTCCGCCCATCATTGTACTTAATAATACGTTAGATTGGGCAAGTCCTCCTGGATAGTGGCCAGACAGAGTACCAGTAAATTTCAACATTCGTCTAGTAATACCAGTGTAATTCAAAAGGTTACCTAACAAAATGAAGAAAGGGATAGCAAGTAACGTCACATTTTCCCCAGCCCCAATAATGCGTTGTACCGCAATGAGGGGAGAAATGTCACCCGCAGAGAAAAAGTAGGTGAGTAATGCAATCAGTACACTTAAAAAAATGGGAACATTAATTAAAAAGCAGAATATTAATACGATACAGGCGATAATTACTGACATGGTTTATCTCCTTTTAGTAATTTACTCATGTCTTCCAGTAAATGTTGGATAGAAAATAACACCATGATGGATGCGCCAATGGGTACAGAAAGGTCGATATAATAATAAGAGACACCAATAATTGGTGTTATTTTGTCTTCTGCAATAATAGAGAGTTCATATCCAAGATAACCAAAAATTGATAAAGCAATAATGGCCATAATATGAGTAACGACCGCAATAGCTAATTGTACTTTTTCAGGAAATAAAGAGGTAATTGCATCAATACTGACATGCATTCTTTTGCCTGCCGCAGATGCTGCGCCAATCATCACCAACCAAATGTAGCAAATGATTAAAACTTCCTCACTCCACATTAAAGGGTCATTAAGAAGCCAACGCATGAATACAGCAAGAATGGTAATAATGACAATAGCGGCAACAGCAAGAGAAGCCACTATATCACTTAATTTCCCCAGAAATTTAAACATAAAAGATCCTTGCGAGAATAATAGTTAACCATTTGTATTGTAAAAATATTGGCGGTATTAACCGCCAAGTAATAGGGTTACTTATTAATAATATCTTGAGTTTGTTGATATAAATTCGCAGACCATTCAGGGAATTCATTATAGAAAGGCTTAGATTTTTCTTTGAAGAGCGCTCTGTCTACTTCAACAACAGTAACACCTTCATTTTTCATTTTCTCAATGATTTCTTTTTCTTGTTGTAAGACTAAATCTGTTAGGAATTGCCCAGCTTCATTTCCTGATTCAACTAAAGCCTGCTGAATATTTTCAGGTAATTTAGCGTAGGTTTTGCTGCCCATGACTAGGTTGGTTACGTTCTCTACATGACCCGTTAAAATCAAGAATTTGGCCGCTTCATGGTGTTTTTGCCCATATAGCACAGGAATTGGGTTTTCTGCGCCATCAATAATTTTAAGATTAAGTGCAGTATAAACTTCTGCTAAAGGTAATGGTGTTGGTGTGGCACCCATTGCCTCTAAACCTTTAATTTGAATTTTATTATTGGGGACGCGAATTTTTAAACCTTTTAGGTCATCTGGAGTTTGGATCATTTTATTGGCTAAGATATGGCGTGAACCATATAACCAATCTTTAGAAACCACGTGAAGGCCTTTTTTATCTAACTGTTGTTCTAAGGAACCATACCAAGGTGAGGCATTTAATTTAAAAATATCTTTATAAGATAGTCCTAAATACGGCCCAAACATAATGCCGTAATCAGGTACATAATCAGAAAAGAAGGCACCATCTGCTAAGGTAATTAGTGGGCTACCTAACTTCATTTGTTCGATGACATCTTTTTTGGAGCCTAATTGTGAGCTTGGATAAGGAATTAATTCACCTTCACCATTAGTTTTTTCATTGAATTTTTTTGCCCATTCGTGAATAGCTAAATCAAAAGGCTCTCCAGGGTTATTTTCATAAGCGACTTTTAACTTATATTTAGCATCTGCAAATGCGGCATTTGTCATGCTGCCCATTAATAGCATTGTGCTGAGTGTTAAGCTAAGAAGTTTTTTTCCGTTTAATGTGCTCAGTTTCATAAAGGTATCTCCTGTAGGGGGATTTATTGTTTTAAGTATTTATTTTCTTTTTCTAACCAATGTATTTTCTGCGTAGCATTGATTCTGTACCGCTACTCAGAATTTCAGTAATTTTTTGGCTCACATCATCTTGTAATTGTGGTATTTCGTTGAGGTTTAATCCCCATAAATCAGACATTGCTAGCACATTTTCAGTAAGTTGTTTTACATTTGAGTCATAGAGTTCATGCCAAGCTTTAAAGCGTTCAAGTAAATAATCATCATCATTTAAAGGAATGAGTTGTTCAGCCTGTTTTCCTCGATAGAAAACAATAAGTGCAGCAAGTGAAAATGAAATGCAATAAGGAATTTTATTGTATTGCTTAACATAAGAGATTAATTGAGGTAATAGGCGAGTTTTAAATTTAGTTAACGAGTTTAGAGATATTGAAATTAATTCATGTTCTATATATGGGTTATTAAAGCGGTCAATAACTGCGGAGGCAAAAGCCGCGAGCTCCGAAGGGCTTTGAGATAAAACAGGAATAACTTCATTATCAATTAAATCTTTAATGAAAGCTAAAAAGATTGGGTTGCTAGTGACATCACGGACAGTTCTGATCCCTGCCAAGTAAGCAACAGGAACCATCGCGGTGTGCGCACCATTTAAGATTGCAACTTTACGCTCTTTGTAGGGCTTTATGTCATCGACTACTTTGATATTTAATGGTAATTCATTCAGTTTTAGCTTCTGCTCTAGTATTTTTGGCCCTTGAATGACAAATAAATAGAAATATTCAGCAGTGACGAGAAAATCGTCTTTATAACCTAATTCTTTTTCCAGTTTCTCAATTTCATTTTTCGGGTAGCCAGTAACGATCCTATCGACTAACGTAGAACAAAACGTATTACTGTTATTTAGCCAAGCAATAAAATCTGCGGGGAGTTGCCAGTCTTGCGCATGTTGATTCACAAATTCTTGTAACTTATCGCCATTATAGTCAATTAACTCACAGGGGATGATGAACAACCCTTTGCTATTATCACCATTAAAATGTTGAAAGCGGTGAAATAAAAACTGAGTAAGTTTCGCAGGGAAACTACTTGCTGGTGCATCTTCTAAGCGTACGTCGTGCTTATATACGATCCCTGCTTCCGTCGTGTTAGAGAAGATCCATTGTAATTCGGGATTTTCTGCACATTTTAGAAACTTATCATATTCAGAATAAATCAGTATTTCACGGTTAACCGAATTAATAATTCTTATATTCGAAACGCTTTGTTTTTGTTCATTAATTCCCCTGGTGATGGCAGTATAAAGTCCATTTTGCTGATTAATTGAGGGATGTGATGAGTCAATTGGCCTGACAAGGGTAATGCCACTATTGAAATCTGTCTTTTCATTCAGTTGGTCAACCATCCAGTCGATAAAAGCACGTAGAAAATTACCTTCTCCGAATTGCAAAATTCTCTCTGGGTATTGCTTATTAGCCATTGACTGTCTATTTAAGTAATCCATGACCATTCCTCTAGTTATTATGTGTATTAATCATCCGGTGTTGATTCAGACTAGAAGTATTTTTTTCTATGGACTATTAATTGCACCAATTTTGTGGAATGAATGGCTTTTTGATGTTTTTAATCTGTTTTTTATCAGTTAAAAACAGATGGAATTATAAATGAATTCAATCTATTTAGTTAGTTGGTATTTTAATCGCATGAAAAATAGTAATATTTTTATTTGTTATAATTTTGATTAATAGTAATTTTATAATTAAGTTGTTTTTTTTACTAAAAAATTCAGGTTTTATTTGATGTGTATATTATCGAGCCAAAGAATAAGTCATCGTTGACCATTCATTGGCCTTGTAACTTAATGTTATTTATTCATAAGTTTGCTGTATGGAGTTAATCATAGTTCTTTTAGCGGTATCTAAATGATGTCGAAGTTCATTCATCGCCACAATATCATTACGGCTAATCAAAGCACTTAAAATGGTCATATGTTCTTCAATTGCCAGTACATTTCTTTCTTTTAAATCTGACTCATCCCATTGATATTGAAAGTGAAATATCACAGTGATGATTTCAAGAGACTGATTAAAAAACGGGTTATTGGCACCTGATAAAATAAGACTATGTAGTTCATAATCTAGTTGGGAAAAGTCGCGGTAATTGATAGTAACGGTTTCCCGTAGTGTTCTATGTTTGAGTAATAGCTCTTTCGCTAAAATCCAACGGTGGTCATCTGGTGGTAAATTTAAAAAATGAGTCAGAGCATTGGTTTCTAGCAATTCCCTAAACTCAAAAAGCTTTTCTGCATATTCACGCGAAAATTTCATCATGTGCCAGTTCCCCCGGTGGGTGTTTTTAATTAACCCATAACGAGAAAACTCCACTAAGAACTCCCGAACAATACTAGAACTTACATGGCTTTTTTTTGCTAGTTGTAATTCAGTAAAAGTATCCCCAGGCATCAATTCTTTGCGTTTAATCATTTGATAAAACGCTTTTTCGAATAAGACGATTTGTTGATCAGGAAGACTTGATTCAACAGGAAAGAAATCAGTTTTATTGGGATAGCGAATAACATGATATTCACTCCCTTGTTTTTCAATGATTTTCTTTTCTAATAAATATTCGAGGGTATGTCTCACTGTGGTTCGACTGATATTAAACATCTCAGCTAAAGAAGATTGTGAGGGAAAGGGGGATGTTAATAAATTTTTATGTATAGCGTCTAAAAATTCATTAATTGACCCATAGCGTACATTTTTACTCCTCACCATTTAAACACTCCTTAATCTGATTTTTATTCTTTAAAGACAGATTTAAAACCGATTTAAAAACAGTTAATCACAAAATTCGGTTGTTAAGTATCTAGTCTATGTTTTTTAAATTAAAAAAGACAGATTAATTGACGGAGGAAAATATGAAACAATTGATTTGTCAGGAACCTAAAAAATTAGTCTATCAACAAGTCGTTGAACCTACAGTGCAAGTTGGGCATGTAAAAATAAAAATACATGCGGTTGGAATATGTGGAACGGATATCCACGCTTGGGGAGGAAATCAGCCCTTTTTTCAATATCCACGAGTATTAGGACATGAAATCTCTGGAACTATTTGTGATGTTGCACCTGACGTTACACAATGGAAAGTCGGTCAGCGTGTTGCTGTAATGCCTTATGTTGCCTGCTATGAATGTGGTGCTTGTAAGGAAGGAAAAACAAATTGCTGCGAAAAAATTTCAGTTATTGGCGTTCACGAAGATGGTGGTTTTTGTGAATATTTAAATGTGCCAGAGAAAAATGTATTAGCGATTGAAGATACAGTTACAGATATTGATGGCGCCTTAATCGAACCATTTTCAATCAGTGCTCATGCCGTCAGGCGTGCGCAGGTTAAACCTCAAGATACTGTTTTAGTTGTAGGGGCAGGGCCTATAGGGCTAGGTGTTGCTGCTATTGCTAAAGCGGATGGTGCTAACGTATTAGTGGCTGATACCAGCGAGGCACGTCGTCAACATGTTGAAAAAGTATTAGGCTTAAAAACGTGTGACCCAGCCGATGAAAACTACTTATCAAGTATTGAACACCATTTTTCAGGTATGCTTGCTGAGAAAGTTATTGATGCAACGGGGAATCAACACGCAATGAACACCGCGGTGAATTTAATTCGTCATGGTGGCTTAATTGTATTTGTTGGGCTATTTAAAGGTAATTTATCGTTTCCAGATCCAGATTTTCATAAGAAAGAGACAACAATGATGGGAAGCCGAAATGCCACTCCTGAAGATTTCAATAAAGTTGCAAGGTTAATGGCAGAAGGTAAGTTATCTAGTGGTATGATGCTAACGCATCAATTTGATTTTAATACCATTGGTAATATTTATGAAAGTGATGTTATTAATAATCGTGAATTAATTAAAGGTGTTATTTTATTTTAAATAACAATTTATCTTTAAATAACAACAAAAAACCCACAATAAAAGTGGGTTTTGTTTTTAGTTCGTCTCTAGAAAGGATGTGTTAGCGCTTTAATGCTTCTGATAGCTCATCTTTCATGACGGACAGTATGTCTCTAACAACACGTGGGCTACCAGCAACTAAGTTACCTGAGGCTAAATAATTATGACCGCCAATAAAGTCAGTCATGATACCGCCAGCTTCACGCATGATCAGCTCACCGCCCATGAAGTCCCACGGTTTTAAACCAATTTCAAAAAAAGCATCAACACGGCTAGAAGCCACATAGCATAAATCTAATGCTGCGGAGCCGGTACGACGAAAATCAGCACATTTGTTAAACATCGCAGTTATGATGTTCATATAGACAGGTGCATGTTGTTTTTGTTTGAAAGGGAAGCCTGTCGCAACGATAGCGCCATCAAGGTCACGTTTTTCGTCGATGCGAATACGATAACCGTTAAGCTGAGCGCCTTGCCCACGTACTGCGCTAAATAATTCATTACGCATTGGGTCATAAACAACAGCAACTTCTGTACGGCCTTTAACGCGCACAGCGATAGAAACAGAAAAATGGGGGAGACGTTTTGTGAAGTTGGTAGTGCCATCCAGTGGATCGATTACCCATTGAATATCATCATCTTTACCTATTAATTCACCACTTTCCTCAGTGATAATAGTGTGGTCAGGATATGATTTGCGGATGATTTCAATAATCAGTTGCTCAGATTCTTGGTCAACGTTAGTAACGAAATCGTTAGTGCCTTTCTGAGTGACTTTAATATTGCTAGGCATTTCATAGTTTTTAGCTATGTGATTACCGGCCTTACGTGCTGCACGTATGGCGATGTTAAGCATCGGATGCATGGGCTTTTTCCACTGGAATGTTAAAGAACGAAAAACTTGAGTGCCAAAGTATATAGATGTTCGTCACAATAAGCAATTTTGTGTTAAGCTATTGCAATAATTTTTTCATTAAACGTATAAATCATGTTAGATAACATCCGTATTGTTCTTGTTGAAACCTCACACACTGGTAATATGGGCTCAACAGCTCGTGCCATGAAAACCATGGGGCTTTCTAATCTGTACCTCGTTAATCCTCTCGTTGAACCTGATTCACACTCTATTGCGCTTTCTGCCGGGGCAAGTGATGTTATTGGTAATGCGACAATAGTTAAAACTCTCGATGAAGCTTTAGAAGGCTGTAAGTTAGTGATCGGTACCAGTGCGCGTTCTCGCACCTTATCTTGGCCAATGGTTGAACCACGTGAATGTGGTGTTAAATCCGTTGAGCAATCCAGAGAATCACCTGTTGCTATTGTATTTGGCCGTGAGCGAGTGGGCTTAACCAACGAAGAACTTCAAAAATGCCAATATCATTTATATATCCCCACAAACCCAGAATACGGTTCTTTGAATTTAGCGATGGCAGTGCAATTGGTGAGTTATGAAATACGCATGGCGTATCTTTCAATGGATGAAAAAAATACGGTAATTTCCGCTGATGATGAGGTAGAATACCCACCGTCAGAAGATGTTGAACGTTTTTATGTCCATCTTGAGAGCGTGTTGAATGAATCAGGTTTTATTCGTAAAGCGCATCCTGGCTTAATTATGAATAAATTACGCCGTTTATTCACACGAGCGCATATCGAAACCCAAGAGTTACATATCCTGCGGGGTATCTTAACATCAATGGAAAAATGGGCGAAAAAGTGAGGTTAAATCCGTGGTAAAATCAGGTGAATAATACTTGAGTAAATTAGTCAGGTAAATAGTTGACTAAATTACTCAGGAATGTCACAATCTGACCATAATTTACCATGGAGTAATATGTTATGAGACTCACTTCCAAAGGGCGTTACGCAGTAACTGCGATGTTAGATGTCGCATTACACTCTCAGTCAGGTCCAGTGCCTTTAGCTGACATTTCTGAACGTCAGGGAATTTCCCTCTCTTATCTTGAGCAACTTTTCTCTCGTTTACGTAAAAACGAGTTAGTTTCGAGTGTGCGCGGTCCAGGTGGCGGTTATTTGCTTGGTAGAGACGCAGACCAAATCTTTGTTGCTGAAGTAATCGCTGCGGTAGATGAATCTGTTGACGCCACCCGTTGTCAGGGTAATAAAGAAGGTTGCCAAAATGGTGATCGCTGCTTAACTCACGCATTATGGCGCGATTTAAGCGATAGAATTACAAGTTTCCTTAGCAGCATTAGCCTTGATGAACTGGTTAAAAACCAAGAAGTCATGGTTGTTGCTGATAGACAAGATAACGAACAGCGTAAGACCATGCCAAATGGGATTACACCTGAATCGATTATCAATGTACGTGCTTAAAAATATTAAAAAAATTGCAGTCGGTACATTTTGGTGAGTTATTGGACGAAGAGCTAATTTCCGCCATTTGTATCTTTAAAAATTAAAGGCAAGTTAGCTTGTCCTTTGGAGTAAGTGAGCAATGAAATTACCAATTTATCTTGATTATTCAGCAACAACACCGGTTGACCCGCGTGTGGCTGAAAAAATGATGCAATGTTTAACAATGGATGGGAACTTTGGTAACCCAGCGTCCCGTTCTCATCGTTTCGGCTGGCAAGCTGAAGAAGCGGTGGATATTGCTCGCAATCAAATCGCCGAATTAGTGGGTGCTGACCCACGTGAAATCGTATTTACCTCAGGCGCAACTGAGTCTGATAACTTAGCGATTAAAGGCGCTGCTAATTTCTATAAAAAGAAAGGCAACCACATTATTACCTGTAAAACGGAACACAAAGCCGTTTTAGATACCTGCCGCCAATTAGAGCGTGAAGGTTTTGAAGTGACTTATCTGTCACCACAAAGCAATGGTTTAATTGCTATGCAAGACCTACAAGACGCTATTCGTGAAGACACCATTTTAATTTCTATTATGCATGTTAATAACGAAATTGGGGTTGTGCAGGATATCGCAGCTATCGGTGAATTATGCCGTAGCAAAGGAATTATTTTCCACGTTGATGCAACACAAAGCGTAGGTAAATTACCTATCGACCTTAGTGCGCTAAAAGTGGATTTAATGTCATTCTCTGCTCACAAACTTTACGGGCCAATGGGGATTGGTGCATTGTATGTTCGCCGTAAACCACGTATTCGCCTTGAAGCGCAACAGCATGGTGGTGGTCATGAACGTGGTATGCGTTCTGGAACATTACCTGTACACCAAATCGTGGGTATGGGCGAAGCTTACCGCATTGCCAAAGAAGAAATGGCAGCGGAATCTGAGCGTTTACGCGGTTTACGGCTACGTTTGTGGAACGGTATTAAAGATATCGAAGAAGTTTACCTCAATGGTGATTTAGAACACGGTGCGCCGCACATTCTGAACGTCAGCTTCAACTATGTTGAAGGTGAATCACTGATGATGTCATTAAAAGATTTGGCTGTATCTTCAGGTTCTGCATGTACTTCTGCAAGCCTAGAACCTTCTTATGTACTGCGCGCTTTAGGGATGAATGATGAGCTGGCACATAGCTCAATCCGTTTCTCTTTAGGTCGTTTCACGACAGAAGAAGAAATTGACTATGCAATCAAAATGATTCATGGCGCAATTGGCCACTTACGCGAGCTGTCTCCTTTATGGGAAATGTTCAAAGACGGCGTAGATCTTAACAGCATCGAATGGTCTCACCATTAATCAGACGGTTTCAGGAGTTTAAAAATGGCTTACAGTGAAAAAGTTATCGATCATTATGAAAACCCACGCAACGTTGGTTCGTTTGACAACAGCGACCCAAGCGTAGGTAGCGGTATGGTAGGCGCACCTGCCTGTGGTGACGTCATGAAATTACAGATTAAAGTAAATGATGACGGCATTATTGAAGATGCACGCTTTAAAACTTATGGTTGTGGTTCAGCAATTGCATCAAGTTCACTCGTGACTGAATGGATGAAAGGCAAAAGTTTGGACGAAGCGGAGTCAATCAAAAATACAGCGATTGCCGAAGAGTTAGAATTACCACCAGTGAAAATTCACTGTTCAATTCTGGCTGAAGATGCAATTAAAGCTGCTATTGCTGATTACAAAAGCAAACGCCAAAGCAAATAAGTTTTTAATCAGTCTATAGGACAACCCATATTAATAAATAACAACAAGTTATCGTCCTATAACTGGCACAATACCCACGGCGTCTAGGCTAAACATCGCTGAGTTTCTTAGTTTAGAAATAGGGTGGGTATAAAATAATTTGAAGGCGGATGCGACTCATGAGTAGCATCTGCCTTGTTTGTTTCTAAAGTGAGGTTTGCAATGTCTATTTCTCTTACAGAAAGTGCTGCGCAGCGTATTCAATCCTTTCTACAAAATCGTGGGAAAGGCGAAGGCTTGCGTTTAGGTGTAAGAACTTCAGGTTGTTCAGGAATGGCTTATGTTCTTGAATTTGCTGATACAATCAATGAAGAAGACACAGTTTTTGAAGATAAAGGTGTGAAAGTCATCATCGATGGCAAGAGCATTGTTTATCTTGATGGTACTGAGCTGGATTTCGTGAAAGAAGGCTTAAACGAAGGGTTTAAATTTAATAACCCTAACGTCAATAGTGAATGCGGATGCGGTGAAAGTTTTCACGTATAATGCGTTTTATTAAGCCTAATTTTTGGCCAATCTTACTAATTTTATTTTATTAGTGGTATTGGTAACCGGTTCGAGAAACTGAGCACTTATGGATTATTTTACTCTTTTTGGGTTGACTCCCATCTATGCCATCGATAGCGAACAACTGACGTTACGTTTTCAAGACTTACAGCGTCAATACCATCCTGACCGTTTTGCAACCTGTTCTGAACAGGAGAAAATGCAAGCACTACAAAAAGCAGCAACCATTAATGCTGCTTATCAAGCCCTCCGTCATCCGCTAAAACGCGCGGAATATATGCTTTCATTGCATGGTTTTGATATTAATAACGAACAACATACCATGCATGATACGGCATTTTTGATGGAGCAACTTGAGCTACGCGAAGAGTTAGACAATATTGAGAACAGTGATGACGCACTTGATCTATTGGCTAAATTTATGCAGAGCGTCAAGCAAATGCAGCAAGCACGAAGTGCACTGATGGTGACAGAGCTAGATGCCATGCAGTGGGAAAAAGCCGCTGATACCGTACGTAAACTACGTTTTCTCGACAAGCTTCAGCAGCAAGCAGAGCAACTCGAAGAACGATTACTAGATGAATTTTAAGAGAAAACGATTATGGCGTTACTACAAATCAGCGAACCCGGTATGACAGCAGCTCCGCATCAACGCAAATTGGCTGCAGGCATTGATTTAGGTACCACCCACTCTTTGATTGCGACAGTGCGCAGTGGTGAAGCTGCAGCTTTGCCTGATAGCCAAGGGCGCTTTTTATTACCATCGATTGTTAATTATCAACCCGAAAGCAAATTAGTGGGATGGGAAGCGAAACAACTTGCCGAGCAAGACCCGGTCAATACCATTATTTCAGTGAAACGCATGATGGGGCGTTCATTAGCCGATATTCAAAAACGCTACCCTGACTTACCTTATCAATTGACTGCCAGTGAAAATGGTTTGCCGTTTATTCAAACCGTGGCTGGCCAAGTTGACCCAATCCAAGTTTCTTCTGACATTCTAAGAACACTAGCAAAACGTGCTGAAGAAACCTTAGGTGGGGAAATGGATGGCGTAGTGATCACAGTACCGGCTTATTTTGATGATGCACAACGCCAAGGGACCAAAGATGCAGCGCGCCTTGCAGGCTTACATGTATTGCGTTTGCTGAATGAACCGACTGCGGCTGCGATTGCCTATGGATTAGACTCTGGGCAAGAAGGTGTGATTGCTGTTTATGACCTCGGTGGTGGCACTTTTGATGTGTCCATTTTACGCCTGAGCCGTGGTGTTTTTGAAGTGTTAGCAACGGGCGGCGATACCGCGCTTGGTGGTGATGACTTTGACCAAGTATTGGCTCAGTGGATTGCTGAGCAGGCAGGGGTTTCATTACAAGGTGATCATCATTTAAATCGTCAGTTATTAAATGTGGCGACAGAAACCAAAGTTGCGCTTAGTGATGCAGAAACAGTGACTATTCAGCTTGCCAACTGGCAAGGGGAAATTCGTCGTGAGCAGTTTGAAACGTTAATTGAAAATTACGTAAAGCGCACTCTGATGGCTTGTCGCCGTGCGTTAAAAGATGCGGGTGTTGAGGCTGAAGATGTTCTGAATGTCGTGATGGTCGGTGGTTCGACTCGTGTGCCACTAGTACGTCAAAAAGTCGGGGAGTTTTTTGGTAAATCACCACTGACATCCATCGACCCAGATAAAGTTGTCGCCATTGGCGCTGCAATTCAAGCGGATATTTTAGTCGGAAACAAGCCTGATAGCGAGATGCTGTTGTTAGATGTGATCCCACTCTCTCTTGGTTTGGAAACGATGGGTGGATTAGTCGAAAAAGTGATCCCGCGTAACACCACCATCCCTGTTGCTCGAGCCCAAGAGTTTACCACCTTTAAAGATGGTCAAACGGCGATGAGCGTTCATGTCGTACAAGGTGAACGCGAAATGGTGGCAGATTGCCGTTCATTAGCTCGCTTTACCTTGCGTGATATTCCAGCGATGGCCGCAGGTGGGGCACATATTCGTGTGACTTTTCAAGTCGATGCCGATGGGCTGTTGAGTGTTAGCGCCATGGAAAAATCGACAGGTGTAGAAGCATCGATTCAAGTTAAGCCATCGTATGGGTTAACGGATAACGAAATTTCAAACATGATTAAAGATTCAATGACTAACGCGCAAGATGATTTAAATGCGCGCCGCTTAGCGGAGCAAAAAGTTGAAGCTGCAAGAGTGCTTGAAAGTTTAACGAGCGCATTAGCCCAAGATGGCAATTTACTGACGCCAGAAGAAGAGTCAGAAATTGATAATGCAGTCAATGAGTTAATTAAAGCGGTTGAGGGTACAGACCCAATCGTAATTGAAAATGCCATTAAACAACTGGATAAGCAATCGCAGGAGTTTGCAGCGCGTCGCATGGATACCTCCATTCGCCAAGCGTTGTCAGGTCATTCTGTGGATGAGATATAATTATGCCTAAAATAGTTTTTTTACCTCATAGTGATTTATGTCCAGACGGTGCAGTAGTTGAAGCACAAGAAGGCGAATCTATTTTAAATGTTGCACTACGCAGCGGTATTGAGCTTGAGCACGCCTGTGAAAAATCCTGTGCTTGTACAACCTGTCATTGTATTGTTCGTGAAGGTTTCGATTCACTGGAAGAAAGCAGTGAACTCGAAGATGACATGTTAGATAAAGCATGGGGGTTAGAGCCTGAAAGCCGTCTAAGTTGTCAAGCATTGGTGACGGATGAGGATTTAGTGGTAGAGATCCCTCGTTATACTATCAATCACGCCCGCGAACACTGATTTTTGTCATACTTCACGCTGTAGCGTTGTTGGCTTCTTTCGCTAACCCTAGTCACATACTTTTGTATGCTCCTAGGGATTAGCTCAACTTGCCGCCTAGCTACAACGTGAATTATTTAAAAAATAGAAACGCTCGTCATACTTCATACTGTAGCGTTGTTGGCTTCTTTCGCTAACTCGAATCACATACTTTTGTATGCTCCTAGGGATTAGCTCAATCGCCGCCTAGCTACAATGTGAATTATTTAAAAAATTGAAATGCTCGGCATGTTTGGCGTTGTAACGTAGAGCATCAATGGTAAAAATCATTTAATAATCAAATTGGTGAGAGAAAATGAGTTTAAAATGGTCAAATAGCCGCGAAATCGGTGAAGCACTGTACGACGCATTTCCTGATGTTGATCCTAAAACGGTGCGCTTTACTGATATGCACCAGTGGATTTGCGATTTAGAAGAATTTGATGATGACCCGCAAAAATCGAATGAGAAAATCCTAGAAGCCATTTTGTTAGTTTGGCTGGATGAGTTCGAATAAGTAGAGTTTTACCCTAAAAACCGAGTGACTGTCAGAAATAGTGCTCGGTTTTTTATTTTATATCAGCACTATAATGATATCCCTATTGGTATTTATCAGTTAAGGTAATGCTATCTGCCGACAGAATCAATGGGTTTTTACTGTCTGCAAAAATAGACAAAGTGAGAAAAACGATGACAAAACAAATTATGCCAGTAATGATTTCTTGTGAGCCTGCTGCACCTTGTTGGGGTGAAGGCGCATTGTTAAGCTCTAGTGATAAAGGGATGACAATCCACCTGAAACATGCAGGTAAATTATGTGCAGTACAAAGTGCTGGCCGTAAATTAGATGGTCAAGGGATCCGCAATGTTGCTTTGGCTGGCGAAGGATGGGATTTAGAAAAAAGCTGGGCATTTTGGCAAGGTTTTCGTGCGCCAAAAGGGGCGAGAACGATTGAATGGCCAGTATTGCCTGAAGCAGACCGCAAAGAATTAGAAAACCGTATTCGTACCATTGATTGGGTACGTGATGTCATTAACGCACCTGCAGAAGAGTTAGGCCCAGAACAACTCGCACAACGCGCCATTGATTTACTCTGCACTGTGGGCGCACAAGACATTAGCTACCGCATTATTAAAGGCGATGACTTATTAGAACAGGGGTATACCGGTATTCATACGGTCGGTCGTGGTTCAAGTCGCCCACCTGTCTTTTTAGCGTTAGATTACAACCCAGGTGCGAACCCAAATGCCCCTGTTTTTGCTGCGTTAGTCGGCAAAGGTATTACTTTCGATTCAGGTGGTTATAGCATCAAACCATCGTCTTCCATGAATTCAATGAAAGCGGATATGGGCGGTGCTGCAACCTTAGCGGGTTCATTGGCATTGGCGATTTCTCGTGGCTTACAAAAACGCGTCAAAATGTTCCTGTGTATTGCTGACAATATGGTTAGCGGTAATGCATTCAAATTGGGTGATATTATTCGTTACCGTAATGGTAAATCCGTTGAAATTATGAATACGGATGCTGAAGGCCGCCTTGTGTTAGCTGATGGCCTGATTGATGCGAGCAAAGAAAAACCAACGCTGATCATTGATGCTGCAACCTTGACAGGTGCGGCGAAAACCGCCGTGGGCAATGACTACCATTCAGTGTTGAGCTTCGATGATAAATTAGTTGCTGACTTGATGAGCGCTTCAGACGCTGAGTTTGAACTGTTCTGGCGTTTACCTTTGGCAGAGTTCCATCGCCAACAATTACCGTCTGGCTTTGCGGATTTGAACAACATCGCGGCACCATCGCACACTGCAGGCGCAAGCACTGCTGCGGCATTTTTATCGCATTTTGTCGAAAATTATCGTCAAAATTGGGTACATATCGACTGCTCCGCGACTTACCGTAAATCTGCAGTTAGCTTATGGGCAGAAGGCGCAACGGGTACAGGTGTAAGAACATTAGCAAACTTATTAATCAGTAAATCAAAGTAGTGAATGTTTGATTAATAACAGGCACGGGAAGGTAACTTTTCGTGCCTATTTTTTATCTTGATGTATTTGCGAGTATAATAAGCTCTTCTTTTTAATAGCAGGGGATTGGCAATGTCGCAGCAATCGAATAATAACAGTTCCACCCAAGAAACTGAGATCCAATTTACTGAGTTAACCGTACCGAAAGGCTCATCACTTAAATTAAGTGTGTTAGAAGAACAGCCGCAGGCTATTGTTGATGCGCTTAGCGAATTTTTTAAACAACACAAAGTCGTGAGACGCGGTTTTATGGTCTCCGCAGTAGAGAGTAATAACGCTGAAGAAACGCCAATATTAATGATAGCGTTAGAGTTTACTGCAGGGGCAGAAAATATTGATTCCATTATTCATGAGGCGGGGACACTTGCTTGTGAGTTTTTAGCCGATGACGAATCTATTGATTTTTGTGTGGTAAATGAGAATGAGCAAGGTGTCAGCCACTTTATTACTCAACATATTCAGCCTTTTTATCAGCGTCGCCTTGGTAGCTTCTTACGAGACACAATCCCAGTAAAAAACACCTAATAGTTCCATGTATAGAGTGAGAAAAATGTTTTTCTCACTCATAAAAGGCATATTGCTCATTTATTAAATATATATTCTGCTTACTATTTAAAAAATATTATTTCATTTCACTGTTTTTCTCGCCCATCATTTTTTCCGTTTTGTCTGATAGGTGTTCTAATCACATTCTGTTAAATTATATTGATAATTGAAACAATATCAGCAGTATTTATCTGTGTGTGTTTTTAGCCATTTCCAAGTATATAGTGGGTTTTAACCTCCTGTTAAAACCTTAAAAAAACAGAATAAATTTTAACTAATTAAAGGGCGGGCGGTAATGAAACAACAATCTAGTTGGGCTTCATTGGCGGGTCTAAAAACCAAAAAGCGTTATTTAGCACTTGCGTTGGCATCTGTCGTGGCATTGGCCGGTTGTGATAATACAGAAGAAGCAACCAAAAATGAGCCAAATGTTTCCACGACAGCGCCAGAAAATCAAACTAAAACAGCGCCAGTTGCAGAGCAGAAAAAAGCAGCACCGAAACTTTCCACTGAAGAAATGGTAAAAAAATATGCAGGGAAAGATCTCACCATTTTGGATGCGTCTGAATTGCAGCTTGATGGTGCGAGTGCCATGGTGGTGACATTCTCCGTTCCATTACAAGCAAACCAAAATTTTGGCCAGTACATAAACCTCATTGATGTTAAAACCGGTAAGTTAGATGGCGCTTGGGAACTGTCTGATAACCAAATGGAATTACGTTTTCGTCACCTTCCACCGTCTAAAGAATTAAACCTCACCATTAACCCGGGCATTAAAGCGGTTAATGAGCGTACAACGACCGAAAGTTTTGAGAAAAAACTCACCACGGCGCAAATCATCCCAACAGTTGGTTTTGCAAGTAAAGGCTCTTTATTACCGAGTAAGGTCGCACAGGGTTTACCTGTGATTGCGCTGAATGTTGATAAGGTTGATGTTAATTTCTTCCGTGTGGATGAAAAGCAGCTGCCACAATTTTTAGCGCAGTGGCAGTATCGTAGTAATTATGAGTATTGGTATTCAGAAGAGTTTCTCGACAAAGTGGAGCTGGCTTATACCGGCCGTTTTGATTTAAATCCAGATAAAAATACTCGCCAAACTATTTTACTTCCGTTGAAAGATGTCAAAGAATTACAGCAAGATGGCGTATATTTGGCCATCATGCAAAAAGCAGGCAGCTATAGCTATCAATTCCCTGCAACCGTCTTCACATTAAGTGATATTGGCGTGTCACTACACAGTTACCAAGACCGAGTCGATATTTTCACGCAATCCTTAGCGAAAGGCTCTGCCATTAAAGGCGTTGAGCTACGTATTTTGGATGAAAAAGGTCAGTTAGTGACAAAAGGCACCACAGATGGTGATGGTCACGCTCAATTAGATAAATTAGCGGGTGGAAAATTATTACTGGCAACCCATGAAGGGCAAACCAGTATGATTGATCTCACGCAGCCGGCACTTGACCTGTCTGAATTTGATATTTCAGGGCCAGAAGGCTATGCAAAACAATTTTTCACCTTTGGGCCGCGTGATTTATATCGTCCGGGTGAACTGCTGCTGGTGAATGGCTTACTGCGTGATGGCGATGGTAACCCAGTTAAAACTCAGCCGGTTAAAGTTGATGTATTAAAAACAGATGGGCAAGTGGTTCGTAGTTTCGTGTGGCAGCCGGAAGAAAACCAAAATGGGTTATATCAATACCAATTTGAAATTCCTAAAAATGCAGAAACGGGCGGTTGGTCACTACGTTTTGATTTAGGTGACGGTTCACCGCAACGTTATTACAAATTCAATGTTGAAGATTTCATGCCAGAACGCATGGCGCTGGAAATTGTTGGCAGTGATGTTCCTCGTTTAACTGACCAGTCAGTTGATTTTGATATTCAAGGCCGTTATTTATACGGAGCACCTGCAGCAGACAACCAACTGCAAGGCCAAATTGTTTTAAAAGCAGACCGTGAAGCGGTAGCAAAATTACCTGGTTTTGAATTTGGCGCTGTCAATGAAGAGGGCTTACCTCGTAAATTAGATGAGTTTGACTTGACGCTGGACAGCAACGGCGAAACTGTAATTTCAATTCCAAACAGTAATTGGAGCTCAACACGTTCACCAATTTCGGCCGTTTTACAAGCAAGTTTACTCGAAGCTGGCGGACGTCCAGTGACGCGTCGTGCTGAGCAAGCCATTTGGCCTGCGGAAAAACTAGTCGGTATTCGTCCATTATTCGCCAAAAAAGAAATTTACGATTACCGTACAGATCGTTATGTCAAACGCCACAATGTGGATGAAAATTCACTCGCAGAATTTGAATTAGTCATGGCGGATGCGGCGGGTAATAAACTGGCAGCAGAAAACTTAACCGTGCGTTTAGTGTATGAACGCCGTGATTATTATTGGAGTTGGTCTGAAAGTGGTGGTTGGTCTTCAAATTATGACCAAAAAGACCTTGTTATGGCGAATGAAAATATTGCCATCGCCAAAGACGGTACAGCGAAAGTCTCCTTCCCTGTGGATTGGGGGGCATTCCGTTTAGAGGTATTAAACCCAGAGAATCAGCTCGTTTCCAGCGTCCAGTTCTGGGCGGGGTATTCATGGCAAGATAACACAGGGGGAAGCGGTTCAGTTCGTCCTGACCAAGTGAAACTCAGCCTGAATAAGCCTGCGTATTTACCAGGTGAAAAAGCCAAAGTTCGCATTGAATCCCCTAAAGCCGGCAAAGGCTATATATTGCTCGAGTCGAGTAATGGCCCACTGTGGTGGGAAGAAATTGATGTACCAGAAAAGGGCTTAGACGTTGAAATCCCAGTCAATAAAGAGTGGGCTCGTCATGACTTATACGTTTCTGCCGTCGTTGTTCGTCCAGGTGATGACTCTAAAGAAGCCACGGTGAAACGTGCGGTGGGTGTGTTGCATTTACCAATTGCAGATGAAAACCGTAAGATTGCGTTGGCCTTAACGACGCCAGACAAAATGCGCCCTAATCAAGACTTAACGGTAAAAATTAAAGCGACAGCGCAAGATGGCAAACCGTTACCTGAAAAAGTGAATGTGCTGTTATCTGCAGTTGATACTGGTGTATTAAATATCACGGATTTCAAAACCCCAGACCCGTATGACGCCTTTTTTGGCCGCAAGCGCTATGGCGTTGATCAGTATGACGTTTATGGTCACTTAATTGAAGGGCAAGGTAAGATTGCTAACTTACGCTTTGGTGGTGACAGCGAGGATGCGGCATTAGAGCGTGGTGGTATGAAGCCACTCACTGAAGTGCAAATCATTGCGGAGCAAGCCAAACCTGTCACATTAAATAAAGACGGTGAGGGTGAAATTAGCCTTGCTATCCCTGATTTTAACGGGGAATTACGTGTGATGGCCCAAGCATGGAATGAAAAAGAGTTCGGCCATGCGGATAGCAAAGTGATTGTCGCGGCACCATTAGTGACACAAATGTCGATGCCTCGCTTTATGGCGGGCGGTGATAAGTCTTACTTTGCGCTTGATTTGACCAATATGACGGATAACACACAAAATGTGACTGTTAATTTCAAGGCATCAGGAATGGTGAAACTTGATGGGGTCAGCAGCCGTGAGTTGGAGTTACCAAAAGGCAAACGCACCACCATTAATTTACCTGTCAGAGCAGACTACGGCTTCGGTGAAGGCGAAGTTTCGATGACCATTAATGGCGTGAAAATTCAAGGCGAAGCCAATAAAGACTACAGCAATAGTTGGAAAGTGGGTGTTCGTCCGGCACAGCCAGCAGAAACGGTTTCTTTTGCCACTTCCATTGAGCCAGGTACTTCATGGGCATTGCCAACTAACCAAATTGCAGGCCTGCAACCGGATACCATTGAAGGGCAAGTTCTGTTAACCAGCCGTCCGCCATTAGATATCTCACGTTATATTCGAGAGTTATTTGCTTATCCATACGGTTGTTTAGAGCAAACTATCAGTGGTTTATACCCTTCATTGTTCTCAACCCAAGCCGAACTGAATAAGTTAGGGATTAAAACGCAAACAGATGCGGACCGCCATAAAGCGATTGAAATTGGTATTCCACATTTGTTAAGTATGCAACGTAATGATGGCGGTTTTTCATTATGGGATAGGAACGGTCGCGAAGAGTATTGGTTAACTGCGTATGCGGCGGATTTCTTGAATAAAGCCAATCAACGTGGCTTTACTGTCCCGCAAGAGGCGATAAGTAACGCCAATACGCGTCTACTGAGCTATTTACAGGATGGTAGTCAAATCAACTACCCGTATACGGAAAACCAAGAGGGCGCTCGTTTTGCTACTCAGGCCTATGCAGGTTTAGTGTTAGCATCACAGCAAAAAGCACCGTTAGGCGCATTACGTCAACTTTATAACCAAAGAAACTCTGCAGCAAGTGGCTTACCTCTGGTTCAGCTTGGAGTTGCATTGAACTTGATGGGTGATAAATCACGTGGTGAGAGTGCAGTGATTGACGGACTGAAAAAACAACGTAACCGCTACAGCTATGTTGGGGATTACGGTTCGGTGATCCGTGATGATGCGATGATTGTTGCGCTATTAAATGAATATAATTTAATGCCAAAATCCCGTGACCAAAAACTTCAAACTTTATCTAATAATTTGACTTCTCAACGTTATTTCTCAACACAAGAGAGCAATGCGTTATATTTAGCAGGTCGTTTCTACTTAAATGAAAGTGAAGCACCGTGGAAAGCTACGATTAATGGCCAAGAACCCCCGATGGTCTCAGATAAACCTGTAAGTGAATTCCTGAGTAAAAATCAATTGGAGACAGGTTATAGCATCGAAAACAGCGGAACGAATACTCTGTATACACGCTTAAATGTAGTGGGTTATCCGCAACATTCACCAAAACCAAGCTCGAATGTATTAGGTATCACTCGTAGCTACTATGATATGAAAGGCAATCGCATTTCATTAGATAGATTAAGAAGCGGTGAAATGGTGGTGGTTAAACTGGAAGTTCAAGCATCCCAAAGTGTGCCAGATGCGTTAGTGGTTGACTTGCTGCCCGCAGGCTTAGAACTGGAAAACCAAAATTTAGCGAACAGTAGCGCTAATTTGAGTGAGTCCGCGCCGAACCTGCAAGAATTAATTGATGACATGCAGCAATCGCAAATACGCCATATGGAATACCGTGATGACCGTTTTGTGGCTGCGGTTGAAGTTCAGCAATACCGCCCAACGACATTAGTCTACTTAGCGCGAGCGGTGACGCCGGGTGTGTATAGTATTCCGGTACCACAAGTTGAATCAATGTATGTCCCTGACTGGCGTGCGACTGGCTACTCGGATGGTCAATTAGAAATCGTTCGCTAATCACCTTCTAAAGCCCTTATATTGATACTCAGATATAAGGGCTTTTTTAATTTATTTTCGGTACTCCCATCAATGAAAAAATGGTTACGTCGCACAGGCATCACACTGGTTCTGTTGGTCATTATTTTGCCACTGGCTTTTTTAGCCGCTGATAAAATTTGGCCGTTGCCGATTAAGCAAATTGAAATGGCACGAACCGTGGTTGCAGCTGATGGTACACCATTGTGGCGCTTTGCAGACAAAGAAGGAATTTGGCGCTTTCCTGTTACACTCGAAGAGGTTTCTCCTGATTTTATCGAAGCGTTATTAACGTATGAAGACCGCCATTTTTACCGTCACCCGGGGGTAAACCCGTTTTCGTTAGTTAGGGCAGCGGGGCAGTTTGTGAGTTCAGGGCGTATTGTGTCGGGCGGAAGTACCATTTCGATGCAAGTTGCACGGTTAATTGACCCCCACGAAAGAACATTGGGCGGTAAGCTGAAACAGCTTTGGCGTACGGCTCAACTCGAATATCACTATTCGAAAGATGAAATTTTAGAAATGTATTTAAACCGTGCTCCGTATGGCGGAACCATTGAAGGTATTGGCGCAGCTAGCTGGGTATATTTGAATAAGTCACCGGCAAAATTGACGGCGAGTGAAGCGGCTCTCTTTGCTGTTCTACCTCAAGCCCCTAGCCGTTTAAGGCCAGACCGTTATCCACAAAGGGCACAAGCCGCCCGTGATAAAGTATTGGATAGGTTAGAAGAATACCAAGTCTGGAGCTCTGAAAAAGTTGCCGATATTAAACAAGAACAAATTTGGTTAGCACCGAGGAAGAACCCACATTCAGCCCCTTTGCTTGCAAGGAGGGTGACCAAAGATACGCAACAGTCCATCATTGAAACCACTATCGATGCCAGTTTGCAAAGGCAACTGGAAGACATGGCCATGAATTGGAAAAACCAACTACCAAAACAAACATCATTGGGAATTTTGGTGGTTGATCATACAGATATGGCAGTGAAAGCGTATATTGGCTCAATTGATTTTCAGGATGATAGCCGTTTTGGTCATGTGGACATGATTAGTGCTTGGCGCTCTCCAGGCTCAACGTTAAAACCATTCTTATACGCATTAGCTATGGATGACGGGCTCATCCATGCGGAATCGTTATTACAAGATGTTCCACGGCGCTTTAATGATTATCGTCCGGGGAACTTTGACAGTGGTTTTAATGGGCCAGTGAGTGTTAGCGATGCGCTCGTTCGTTCATTGAATTTACCGGTGGTTCAGTTGTTAGATGTGTATGGCAGCAAACGATTTACGGCTCAACTGCGCAATGTTGGGACTGAGCTGCGTTTTCCGTTAGGTAGTGAACCAAACTTGTCGCTGATTTTAGGCGGCACAGCCACACGGATGGAAGATTTAGTTTCTGCCTATAGCGCATTTGCGCGAAAAGGTAATGTGTCACCGTTACGTTTTAAACCAGCCGATGAAATTCGCGATAGAGTGTTGATGTCACCGGGAGCTGCATGGATAGTACGCCGTATTATGGGGGGGGAAGCACGCCCTGTTCCTGAGGCTAATTTATCAGGGCAACTCAATTTGGCATGGAAAACGGGAACCAGTTATGGTTATCGCGATGCGTGGGCGATTGGTGTTAATCCACGTTATACCATCGGCGTTTGGGTTGGGCGGCCTGATGCGACACCCGTTGCGGGACAACTAGGCTTTGCAACCGCCATTCCGATTATGAACCAAATTAATGGCATGTTACTGAGCAAAATCTATCAATCCCACGAACCACTACCAAAAGATGTAAAACCTGCCAGTGTGAGCCAAGCGGTGATCTGCTGGCCGGGAGGAACTTCATTACTGAAAGACGATAATAACTGCCGCCAAAGGCGTCTTAGTTGGATCTTGGATAATACCATTCCGCCTACTCTAATGGCGCGAGATCAAGAGTCTCTATTAGGATTAAGACAAAAAATCTGGGTAAATGACAAAGGGCTTCAAGTCGCGGCAGATTGCCCAAATGCCCAAGAAAAAGAAGTACATTTATGGCCTATTACCGTCGAATCTTGGTTGCCATTAAGTGAAAAACGTGAGAACCGTTTACCCAAAGCGGATTTAGCGTGTCCACCGATGAAGCTAGAAATGCCGCCATTATTGATTTCTGGTATCCGTGATGGGGAGGTTTTACAGCGTCTACCCGGGAAAACCAGCTTAGATTTACGTTTAGTCACGCAGGGTGGGCAAGGGCAGAAATGGTGGTTTTTAAACGGAGAACAAGTGAATACAACCGAGCAAAACGGTTCTATTTTGCTGACACTCGATAAAAGTGGGAACTACCAAATTTCGGTATTAGATTTAAGCGGCCAAGTGACGGCAATGAGCTTTAGAGTGAAGTAATAGATGAAAAACGTGACTTACCCGAAAAAATAGTGTTTTTTGCTATAAAAAGTTTAACAAAATGTTGTTGTGACTGTAGGAAATTGTAATCAGAGCCCCTATAATCATCGCCTTATTTTTCTTTTTCCTAGATATGGTTGCTTTTGAAGTCTAAAGGCCTAACAATAGAATTAGAAATAATATAAAAAACTACAACATGCCTATTTTAAGTTCTTGCATCCTAAATTACAGGGAAGAATAAAGAATAAAGGCCTAATGAATCGCTAAGAGGTTATTTATGACTGTTCAACGTACATTTTCTATTATTAAACCAAACGCTGTGAAGAAAAACGTTATTGGTGCAATCTACAACCGTTTTGAAAGCGCGGGTTTCACAATCATTGCTGCTAAAATGATGCATTTGACTCGTGAGCAAGCTGAAGGCTTCTACGCTGAACACAAAGGCCGTCCTTTTTTTGAAGGTCTGGTTGAATTCATGACTTCAGGCCCTATCATGCTGCAAGTGTTAGAAGGTGAAAACGCAATCCAACGTCACCGTGACCTGATGGGCGCAACTAACCCAGATAACGCATTAGCGGGTACTTTACGTGCAGACTACGCAGACAGTTTCACTGAAAACGCAACTCACGGTTCAGACTCTGAAGAATCTGCTGCACGTGAAATCGCGTATTTCTTCACTGCTGATGAAATCTGCCCACGCTAAGACTTCTTTAACTAATGCATTAGCATTATTGTTATAAAGTTTGTACAATGCGACGCCCTGCTATGATTAGCGGGGCGATTATATTTTTAAGACCGCAAAAATTACGTCGTGCTATACTCACTACTAGCACTGCCGAAAGTGTAACAACGAGGCAATACACCATGTCTGATATGACGACAGATGCACAATGTGCAACTTCTTCCGCTATTTCTGTCACACCAGAAAAAACGAACCAAAAAACCAATTTACTTGATTTAAACCGCAAGCAAATGCGCGAGTTCTTTGCTCAAATGGGTGAAAAACCGTTCCGCGCGGATCAGGTCATGAAATGGATTTATCATTATTGCTATGATGATTTTGACCAAATGACCGATATTAATAAAGTCCTTAGAGCAAAACTGAAAGAAGTCGCGGAAATCCGTGCACCAGAAGTCGCTGATGAACAGCGTTCATCAGATGGCACCATTAAGTGGGCAATCAAAGTGGGTGACCAACTGGTTGAAACGGTGTATATCCCAGAAGCAGACCGTGCAACATTGTGCGTTTCTTCACAAGTGGGTTGCGCATTGGAATGTAAATTCTGCTCTACGGCGCAACAAGGCTTCAACCGTAACTTACGTGTTTCAGAAATTATTGGTCAGGTTTGGCGAGCTGCCAAAATTATTGGTTCACTGAAATCCAGTGGACGTCGTCCAATTACCAACGTTGTGATGATGGGAATGGGCGAACCATTGCTGAATTTGAATAATGTCGTCCCTGCGATGGAAATTATGTTAGATGACTTCGGCTTTGGTCTATCTAAGCGCCGTGTCACGATTTCCACTTCAGGTGTTGTGCCTGCACTGGATAAGCTAGGGGATATGATTGATGTTGCGTTAGCGATTTCATTGCATGCGCCAACAGATGATATCCGTGACGATATCGTTCCAATTAATAAAAAATACAATATTGAAACCTTCCTCAACAGTGTGAATCGTTATTTAACGAAATCGAATGCTAATGCAGGGCGAGTAACTGTTGAGTATGTGATGTTAGATCACGTGAACGACAGTGTTGAGCAAGCACATCAATTAGCGGAATGTTTAAAAAATACACCGAGTAAGATTAACTTAATTCCATGGAACCCGTTCCCAGGGGCGCCATACGGTAGAAGTTCGAATAGTCGTATTGACCGTTTTTGTAAAGTATTGATGGGATATGGTTTTACCACGATAGTGCGCAAAACACGCGGTGATGATATTGATGCTGCCTGTGGGCAACTTGCTGGCGACGTGATCGACAGAACAAAACGAACGTTGAAAAAACGCTTAGCAGGGGAACCTATCAAGGTAAAAACAGTCTGATTTATAAATAGGCTTGAATCAGTGAATTAGGTGATGATTTAGGGCGTTTTAGAGTTAGGCAAAACGCCTTTGTTCACCTACAATAGTTGAAGCAATAAGAAAAATTTAATTGTTGTTTCAACATGATGATAAATTATTGACGAATAAAGCTGCTCAATGTTTGCTTTATATCTTTTAAACTTGGAAATAGTGTTGCCAGCAAATGACTATCGAAAATAATACCGAACAAGCTACGACCACAGTAGGACAATTATTGACGCAAGCACGTGAGCGCATGGGGCTAACCCAAGATGTTGTTGCAGAACGATTGTGCCTTAAAATCAGTACGGTAAAAGAGATAGAACAAGATATTGCTCCCGCTGGCGTGGAACCAACATTTTTACGAGGCTATATTCGTCTTTACGCTCGTATGGTAGGTATACCCGAAAGCGAATTAAAAACGTATATGAAAACGGAAGAAACCGTTACGTTAGCCAAAGTTTCTCCTATGCAAAGTTATTCTTTGGGGAAAAAACGCAAAAAGCGCGAAGGTTGGTTAATGAAGCTGACTTGGTTGATTGTGATTGTTCTTATCGCAATGGTTGGCATATGGTGGTGGCAGGATCATAACGCTCAAAAAAATGAGCTAGTTTCAATGGCAAATCAAAATGATTTGATTTTGTCCCAGCAAGATAATAACACCACACCGGTTGAATTACTGACATCAACAGAGGTCGTCTCAACTGACACGGCGCCTGTTGTACCGGAAAATACTCTTGAATTACAAACTCAAGAGCCCGTATTAGCGACTGACCCTATTACCGAGCCTGTCAAAACAATTCCATTGCCTAATGCACCGCAATCTTCAGTTGCATTAGACAGAACACAAAATACAGAAACGGCTGAACCTGTTGCTGCAAGCAGCCAAGCCCTAGTATTGAATTTTACTGGCCAGTGCTGGTTAGAAATTCGTGATGCGAATAATAAAATCTTATTTAGTGGCACCAAAAATAATGGTGATAAGTTGGAACTTGATGGGCCGCAACCTTATCGCCTGAATATTGGTGCACCAGCGAATGTCACTGTACAGTTTCAAGGCAATACTGTTGATTTAAGCCGCTTCATTAAAGCGAAACGTCCAGCAAAATTGAAGTTACCTGAAGCCTAAAAACAGACAGGTAAAAAGAAGCAAACTATATCCGAAAACATCTTTTTTGATAGGCTATAGTTTGCTTTCTTGTGTATAGTTGAGCGTATAAAAATAATCGTTAAAACTATATCGCGGTAACAAAGAATATCACGGTAATAAAGAGTACCACGGTAACAAAGAGCACATGGACGTTCGGAGAATTAAACCAAAATGCATAATGAATCACCGATAAAAAGACGTAAATCCACCCGTATTAATGTAGGTAGCGTACCCGTAGGCGATGGCGCTCCTATCGCTGTCCAGTCAATGACTAATACCCGTACAACTGATGTCGAAGCCACAGTTCGCCAAATAAAATCCCTTGAGCGTGTGGGTGTTGATATTGTGCGTGTTTCTGTTCCTACCATGGATGCCGCTGAAGCATTTAAATTGATTAAACAGCAAGTTAGCGTTCCATTGGTGGCGGATATCCATTTTGACTATCGTATTGCATTAAAAGTGGCAGAATACGGCGTTGATTGCTTGCGTATTAACCCAGGTAATATTGGTAGCGAAGAACGAATTCGCCAAGTTGTTGATTGCGCACGCCACTACAATATTCCAATTCGTATTGGGGTTAATGGTGGCTCCCTTGAAAAAGATATTCAAGAGAAGTACGGCGAGCCAACACCTGAAGCATTGGTTGAGTCGGCAATGCGTCATGTGGACATCCTAGATAGGCTTAATTTTGATCAGTTTAAGGTTAGTGTAAAAGCATCAGATGTATTTCTTGCTGTCGGCTCTTACCGTTTATTAGCGAATAAAATCGATCAACCACTGCATTTAGGGATTACCGAAGCCGGTGGTGCCCGTGCAGGTTCAGTAAAATCTGCAATTGGCTTAGGAATGCTATTGTCTGAAGGTATCGGTGACACCTTGCGTATTTCTTTAGCTGCTGACCCTGTTGAAGAAGTTAAAGTGGGTTTTGATATCTTAAAATCACTGCGAATTCGTTCACGTGGTATTAATTTTATTGCTTGCCCAACTTGTTCACGGCAAGAGTTTGATGTGATTGGTACCGTGAATGAATTAGAACAGCGTTTAGAAGATATCATTACACCAATGGATGTATCGATTATTGGCTGTGTGGTTAATGGCCCCGGTGAAGCGGAAGTTTCTACGCTAGGCGTTGCAGGGGCAAAAACCAAGAGCGGTTTTTATGAAGACGGTAAACGACAAAAAGAGCGTTTTGATAATGACAACATTATCGACCAGTTAGAGGCTAAAATTCGAGCCAAAGCGGCGATGATGGATGAAAGCAAGCGGATTGAAGTCAACTTAAAAGACTAATTTTGTGTATTCTACTGCTAAGCGGCTCACCGAGTCGTTTGGCATGTTTAGAACAAACACTCTATCAATCATCCGCATTTTTTTCTAAAATCGGTCGCTCACCGTACAAATTGACAGATAAATCCCGATTAGTATCAGTAATTGGTGTTTGTTGATTGAACCAGATGATATTTCGCTCTTATAATCAAACTTATGTAATTCTGAAAATAGAGAAATAAAGTGGGAAAAAATATCCAAGCCATTCGCGGTATGAATGATTACTTACCAGCTGACACGCGTGTATGGCAGAAAATCGAAGCAACATTGAAAAATATTTTACAGGGTTATGGTTTTAGTGAAATTCGTACCCCGATTGTAGAGCAGACCCCGCTATTTCGCAGAGCGATTGGTGAAGTGACGGATGTCGTTGAAAAAGAAATGTACACTTTCAATGACCGTAACGATGAAAGTCTGACATTACGCCCTGAAAATACCGCAGGTTGTGTCCGTGCCGGTATTGAGCATGGTTTGCTGTACAATCAGGAACAGCGTTTGTGGTATTTAGGACCTATGTTCCGTTATGAGCGCCCACAAAAAGGCCGTTATCGTCAATTTCACCAGTTAGGGGCTGAAGTTTTTGGTCTTGCGGGTCCTGATATCGATGCTGAAGTCATCTTAATGACGGCACGCTGGTGGAAAGCGTTAGGCATTAGTGAGCATGTGACTTTAGAGCTGAACTCGATTGGCTCATTAGAAGCGCGTGCCAATTACCGTGAGGCTTTAGTTGCTTTCTTAGAACAGCATAAAGACAAGCTGGATGAAGATTGTAAGCGTCGCATGTATACAAATCCTCTACGTGTTTTGGATTCTAAAAATCAAGAAATTCAGGCTTTATTGAATGATGCACCTGAACTGTTTGATTACCTTGATGTCGAATCACGTGAGCACTTTGATGGCTTATGTAAGTTATTAGAAGCAGCAGGGGTTAAATACCGCGTTAATCAACGCTTAGTTCGTGGTCTTGACTACTACAACCGCACCGTTTTTGAATGGGTAACAACGGCACTGGGCTCACAAGGCACAGTTTGCGCGGGCGGTCGATATGACGGCTTAGTTGAACAATTAGGCGGTCGTGCAACACCTGCGGTTGGTTTTGCCATGGGCATGGAACGGATGGTGTTATTAGTCCAAGAAGTGAACCCAGAATTTACAGCGGATGCTTCAGTTGCTGATGTTTATCTTGCTTCTTTTGGCGAAGATAGCCAACAAGCAGGGATATTAGTAGCCGAAAAAGTACGTGATGCACTACCAACACTACGGTTAATGACTAACCACGGTGGTGGTAACTTCAAGAAACAGTTAGCAAGAGCGGACAAACAAGGCGCTAAAATTGCACTGATCTTGGGGGAAGATGAAATTAAAAATAGCCAAGTCACATTGAAAGATTTACGCACAGGCGTACAAGAAACTATTTCGCAGCAACTTATGGCGTCACGCATCGCCGAGTTATTAGGTTAAGGAGAGACAAGTGGAAGTCTATACAAACGAAAATGATCAAGTCGATGCGATTAAACGCTTTTTTGCGAATAATGGCGTGGCATTAGTTGTTGGCCTCGTAATTGGCGTTGGTGGTGTGTTTGGTTGGAACTACTGGCAGTCTCATAAAACGAATGTACTGCAGGAAAGCGCTCAAAAGTTTGAAGCAGTAAATAGCCAATTACGTTCAGGCTCAGAGCAAGGCATTGTTGCAGCGCAAAAATTCGCGGCTGAAACCGACGATGTATACAGTGCGATGATGGGCTTAGAGCTTGCACAAATCGCGGTGGATAAAGGCGATTTAGCTAATGCACAAACTGCATTGACCAATGCACTAGCCAAGGCAAAAACCGTGGATATGCAAGATTTAATTAACTTGCGTTTAGCTCGAGTCCAATTAGCCCAAGGTGATGCTGATGGCGCGATAGCGTCAGTTGCAAATATTAAAAGTAAATCATGGCAAGCAACGGCACAGGATGTCCGTGGTGATGCTTTACTCCATAAGGGCGATAAAGCTGGTGCAAAAGCCGCTTATGCTCAGGGGTTAGAAAGTGAAGGCTCTCAATCTATTAGAGGTATTTTGACTCTGAAGTTGAACAACGTATCTAATTCATAAGAAGAAAGGAAACGACAAACATGCAGTTGCGCAAAACACTTTTAGTTGGCCTAGTCGCTTCAGCTTTACTTGCAGGTTGTTCCAGCGAAACTGATTCTATTATCATGGCGCCACTTCCACAGGTTGAAAATCAATTCACCCCATCAATTGTTTGGGATAAATCGGTTGGAAATGGTGTTGAACAATTTTATTCTGAATTATCACCTGTTTGGGATGGTTCCGCCGTTTATGCAGCAGACCGTAAAGGTTTAGTTAAAGCCTTTGAACTCGATAGTGGTAAAGAACTGTGGTCAGTCGATTTATCTAAACGCACGGGTTTTCTTTCTGCTAACTTATCGGCATTGCTATCAGGTGGTTTAACCGTTGATGGTGATAAAATTTTTGTGGGTACTGAGCGCGGAACCGTTATTGCTCTGAACAAAGAAGATGGCCAAGTTGCTTGGGATGTCGAAGTTGCAGGCGAAGCCCTTTCTAAACCTGTTGTGAGTAACGACTTTGTTATTATTCACACCAGTAATGGTCAACTACAAGCTTTAGATGTCAATAGTGGTGAAATCAAGTGGACCGTTAACATGGATACCCCGTCGTTGTCATTACGTGGTGAATCTGCTCCTGCGGTTGCTTTTGGTGCTGCGATTGTCGGTGGGGATAACGGCCGTGTCAGTGCGGTGCTATTGTCTCAAGGTCAGTTAATTTGGCAACAACGTATTTCTCAAGTGACAAGTTCGACAGAAATCGGCCGTTTAAATGATGTCGATATGACACCAATTATTGATGACGGTAAAGTCTATGCGATTGCCTATAATGGTACTTTAGCCGCACTGGATATGCGTTCAGGTCAAATTCTGTGGAAACGCGAGCTTGGCTCAATCAATGACATGGTGATGTCAGGTGAAAACCTGTATCTTGTCGACCAAAATGATCGCGTGTTATCTGTTCGTAAAAGCGATGGTGTAACGCTGTGGACACAGGAAGAACTACTAAACCGCGGGCTATCTGCGCCAGAAATGTATAATGGCTATCTTGTGGTCGGTGATAAAGAAGGTTATCTGCATTGGTTAGATATGAGTACGGGCGGGTTTGTAGCACAAAACAAATTAAACAGCTCCGGTATTCACAGTCGTCCAGTGGTTGCAAGTGATAAGCTAATGGTTCAGACAAAAAACGGAACAGTTTACCTGTTAACACGTTAATTTTCTGACAAACCGCCAATTTATCGATAAAATCAACGGTTCCTGAAGATAGGAGCCGTTTCGTTTTTTGTTTTCTGAGTTAAAGCCTCAGAATTCCTTTAGTTAATAAAAGTTGTGAGGCATCTAAAAATGATACCCGTCGTAGCGCTGGTAGGGCGTCCAAACGTAGGAAAATCCACGTTATTTAACCGTTTAACCCGTACCCGTGACGCATTAGTAGCGGACTTTCCCGGTCTGACTCGTGATCGTAAATATGGTCGTGCTGAAGTTGAAGGGCATGAGTTCATTATTATTGACACGGGTGGTATCGATGGGACTGAGGAAGGCGTAGAAACACACATGGCCGCACAGTCCTTGCAAGCAATTGAAGAGGCAGACATTGTTCTGTTTATGGTTGATGCAAGAGCCGGGTTAATGCCCGCTGATGAAGGCATTGCCAAACACCTTCGTAGTCGCAAGAAAAAAACCTATTTAGTCGCGAACAAAACCGATGGAATTGATGTAACTACGGCAATCGGAGATTTTTACTCGCTTGGCCTAGGCGAAATTCATCCGATCGCGGCATCACATGGTCGCGGTGTTACTCAGTTAATTGAACAGTCGTTGAAACCTTTTGTGGAAGAAGACGAGGAAGAAGTTGAGTTGACCGAGGAAGAAGAAAATGCGGCATATTGGGCTGAGTTAGAAGCTCAAGGTGAGCTTGATGAAGACGAAGAAGATGACTTTGACCCAACAACATTACCGATTAAATTAGCCATCGTTGGCCGTCCGAATGTCGGTAAATCGACATTAACCAACCGTATTTTAGGTGAAGAACGTGTTGTGGTGTTTGATATGCCAGGAACCACACGTGACAGCATTTACATCCCAATGGAACGCGATGAGCGTGAGTATATTTTAATCGATACCGCCGGTGTGCGTAAGCGTGGAAAAGTTACAGAAACAGTGGAAAAATTCTCTGTTATCAAAACATTGCAAGCGATTGAAGACGCGAACGTCGTACTCTTAGTTATCGATGCACGCGAAGGTATTTCAGACCAAGATTTATCTTTACTTGGCTTTATCCTCAATGCGGGGCGCTCATTGGTGATTGCAGTCAATAAATGGGATGGTATGAAGCCAGAAGACCGCGAGCACGTAAAAGACATGCTTGAACTGCGTCTTGGTTTTGTTGATTTCGCGCGTATTCACTTTATTTCTGCACTGCATGGTAGTGGAGTGGGTAATTTATTTGAATCAGTGCAAGAAGCTTATGAGTCTGCAACTCGTCGAGTAGGTACTGCATTATTAACTCGTATCATGAAGATGGCAGAAGATGAGCACCAACCGCCACTTATTCGTGGTCGTCGTGTTAAAATGAAGTATGCCCATGCTGGGGGACACAATCCACCGATTGTAGTGATCCACGGTAACCAAGTTTCTGATTTACCAGATAGCTATAAGCGTTATTTGATGAATTACTTCCGCCGTTCATTGCAAGTGATGGGAACGCCAATTCGAATTCTGTTTAAAGAGGGAGAAAACCCTTATGCAGATAAGAAAAATAAGTTAACGCCAACCCAGTTGCGTAAGCGTAAGCGTTTAATGCAGCATTTGAAAAAACGCTAGTCAATAAGGCGCTGATGAAAGCTTAATTAGCCCTATTGAACGCATAAAAGCCGTAACAAAGTCATTATGTTACGGCTTTTTAATATTATCTGGATAATACTTTAAGAATGAATATCGCCCTTACGTTACTAGCATATATCATGATGAACGTAAGGGTAAGAATCAAAGATTGAGGAAAATTATGGACACTCGTTCTTCTACACGTTTAAACAAATATATTAGTGAAAGTGGTATTTGCTCAAGGCGTGAAGCTGACCGTTATATTGAACAAGGTAATGTATTTATTAATGGTAAGCGTGCAGGAATTGGCGACCAAGTTTTTGCTGGTGACGTGGTAAAAGTTAATGGGCAATTAATTGAGCCGCGTAATGAAGAAGATTTAGTATTAATCGCACTCAATAAGCCTGTCGGTATTGTTAGTACGACAGAGAGTGGTGAAAAAGATAATATTGTTGATTATGTTAATCATAGTACCCGAATTTTCCCGATTGGCCGCTTAGATAAAGACTCTCAAGGGTTAATTTTTCTCACCAACCATGGGGATTTGGTGAATAAAATTTTACGGGCAGGCAATTCTCATGAAAAAGAGTATTTAGTCACGGTCAATAAACCCGTAACGGATGACTTTATTCGTGGAATGGGGGCTGGAGTACCCATTCTTGGAACAATGACGAAAAAATGTAAGGTTAAGAAAGAGGCTCCTTTTGTTTTTAGAATTACACTTGTACAAGGACTAAACCGTCAAATTCGTCGTATGTGTGAGCATTTTGGCTTTGAGGTCACCAAGCTTGAACGTGTTCGCATCATGAATGTTAAGTTAACAGGCATTCCTGTCGGGGAGTGGCGTGATTTAACTGATGATGAACTGATTGAATTATTTGATATGATGGAAAAATCTGAATCAGACGTAAAAGTAAAGAAGCCACAGAAGTCAGCTTCTGCTAACAAAAGTAATACAAAGCAGACTTCGCCAAGTAAACCCAAAGTAAAACTAGAAAACCCGACACGCAAAAAGTTTACACAACCAGGTAGAAAAAAGAAAAAACGTTAACGTGCAGGTTTGATTAATAAGGCTGAATAAAAGAGTTGTTTTGAGCTCTTTATTATCGGCCTTTATGTTTTACAGAAAAATTAATCTTAAATTAGTTTAAAACTGTTTATATAAATTATTGCAGTTTTAAAACTAGTCCAACATCTAACCAGCTTTGCTGTGTTTTTTGCGCGATATTATCATCAAATAATTTCTTAGCAGCACGGATCGTTGCATTAGCAAATTCGATGAAGTTGGCTCTCTTTGTCACATTATTGTCAGACACGGCTTCAAGCCAAATTTTACCGGCGATGTCCCATGTATAACCTCCAAGACTCTTAGCTAATAGGTAAAAGGCTCTATTTGGGATACCTGAATTAATATGTACGCCGCCATTGTCAATAAAAATAGGTAAATCCTGATATTGAGACATATGACCAACTTGCGGGTCTCTAACATCGTCAGAAAGATAATAAGCATCCCCTGGGTTTATCATAGAACGTAGTGCCGGCGCATTTATTTGGTCAATAAATAAATTTTCGCCTAGTAGCCAATTAGAAGTATCGGCTGTTTCATTATTTAAATATTGTTTCACCATAATCCCAAGTACATCTGCGACAGACTCATTGAGCGCACCAGATTGGTAAGTATATCTAAAATCAGCTTTTGAACTAATAAAGCCGTGAGCCAGCTCGTGAGCGATTATATCGATGTCATTATAGAATGGGCCAAAAACGATTCCATCCCCGTCACCAAAGAAAATAGCTTGAGAATTCCAAAATGCATTAGCGTAGTTTGTTCCATAATGGATAACCGCATTAATATCAGCAGAACAGCCAAAAATTTGGTCAATATTTAATTTTTCCTTAAAAAAGGTACGGATAATGCCAATTGAATTAAATACTTGCCCCGCTGGTTCTGATGGCGCATGAGTATCTTCTTCGCGCATAATCACCGCGTAGTCATCATGTGGCATATGGCTATCAGGTGAAAGTCCTGAACGTTCACAAATTGGCAGGTCGGAATGCCAGTGGTTTTTATGTGGGACAGGGCGTTGAGCATCGCGAATAAAGCGATTATAGCGCTTTCCTATCATATCTATAGGGCAAGCTGAAAGATTATTGCGGTGGAGTAATGCATCTTCATGTGAATAGGTTCGGCTCATAATATCATTGATATGCGTGAGCGTTGATTTTAAGTCTGTGTGGCCTGATTTAGTGACTAAACTTGCTAATAAACAAGGTGATAATAATGAACGGCCTAAAATTTGATTCATATTACAACTCCATTCAGTTGGGTGAAATGGAATCATAATCTGTCGTGATTGATTTGTAACTACTTGATATTTAAGATTTATAATCAATAATTATTATTTTATGTTAGAAAGGTAGAACGGTTATTTTTCTACCTTAATTTATAAACCAGTGTTATCAATTATGGCGAAACCCACTCTTTATTTAAGACTAAAAATTCAGTATAGAGGGCAGCTTCTGGGCTATTAGGTTCTGGATGATAGTCGTATTCCCAGCGAACAAGCGGTGGCATTGACATTAAAATTGACTCTGTGCGGCCTCCGCTTTGTAAGCCAAATAATGTACCTCTATCCCATACTAAATTAAATTCTACGTAGCGACCACGACGATATAATTGGAATTGACGTTCTCTTTCACCCCATGAATGAGCTCGGCGTTTTTCAACAATCGGGACATAGGCATCTAAAAAACCATTACCCACCGCTTGAGTGAAGCTAAAACAAGACTCAAAACCACCTTGGTTAAGGTCATCATAAAATAGCCCACCAACACCTCGAGGTTCATTTCTATGTTTCAGGAAAAAGTATTCATCGCACCAATTTTTATATTTAGGATATACATCAGTCCCATAAGGGCGACATAGATCACGAGCAACGGTATGCCAGTGGATAACATCTTCATGAAAACCATAGAAAGGGGTTAAATCAAAACCGCCACCAAACCACCAAACGGGCTCACAACCTTCTTTTTCAGCGATAAAGAAACGAACATTAGCATGGGTAGTTGGAATGTAAGGATTCAGAGGGTGAATAACAAGAGAGACGCCCATTGCTTGGTAGCTACGGCCAGCAAGCTCGGGCCGATGCGCAGAGGCTGATGCTGGCAACTTTTCTCCTTTAATATGTGAGAAGTTAACCCCAGCTTGTTCAAATAATGCGCCTTTCGTTAGTACTCGGCTACGACCGCCACCACCTTCAGTTCGTTCCCATGTTTGTTCTAGAAAAGTTTGCTTACCATCTAGCTCAGTAATTTTTTGGCAAATAGTCTCTTGCAAGTTCTGCAAATAGGCTTTTACGCGATCAATATCTGGGTAATTCATTGTTTTATAATAGAACCATAGCAAAAAAATAATGGTTAAAGTATACCCTTTTACTCGAAGAAAGGCATATTGAATATTGATTGTGTTGCAAAAGCAGAGATAATGGCAGAAAGATTAGCTTAAGTAGGCAAATGAGATGGAAATACGAGTCTTTCGGCAAAGTGATTATGAAGACGTCCTGACCTTATGGGAGCGTTGTGCTCTCAATGAATTTTCAGGTGATCCTGAACTCGATATTGAACGCAAATTACAGTGTGGGGCCGACTTATTTTTAGTGGCTGAAGTTGCCGGTGAAATTGTCGGTACTATTATGGGGGGCTACGATGGCATTCGTGGCACAGCTGTTTATCTTGCTGTTCACCCTGAATATCGCGGTCGTGGTATTGCTAATGCATTAGTGAGTCGACTAGAAAAAAAACTGATAGCCAGAGGCTGCGGAAGAATAGAGTTATTAGTGAGTGAAGAGTCTGATGCGGCTATTTGTATGTTTGAAAAAATGTTGTATGAAGAAGAACAACCTGAACGTTTGATTTATTCGAAAAAATTAACGCACGAAACGGATTTTTAAGTTAATTGACTATTTATTTAACTTTCTATGGGAATGTTTTAGTAAATAGATTGTCACAATATGCATTATGCGACTCATAAAAGAGGATGATATGTCCCAACATGCAAAGTTGAACAGTAATAATGGATTATCGCCGTTGTTGAAGGTTTCTCTACTCTGTGGAGCCGCCTTGTTATCAGGGTGTGCGGGTGTGAAGGTTTTTTCGCCATCGACTTGGTTTAGTGGCCCGTTGGTAGTTTCTAGCTCAGGGCTTGGCCAAGTGACCAGTTTTACACCAATGCAAGCGGATATCATTAAGAAACAGCTTAATGACCGTTATACACTACGCAGCGGTATGCAAATGGAAAGTGGGGATGTGGTCACAGTTTTCCAAGGTATGGATGACAATGAAGTAAAATTAGAAATAGTGGGCCCTGAGCACGGTTATGTCTCACGTATTACGGTGAGTGATCCAAATATCGTCACCGAATGGGGGCCTGCAATTGGTACTGAATTTAGCGAAATTTACCAAAAAGCCTTCGGTATTTGCGGCTTAGGTGAACGAGTCAATGATGTTCCGACTATTGAATGTAATTCACCGCAATCAAGTAAAGTGGTTTACCGTTTTACAGGTAAATGGCAAGGGCCAGAAGATTTAATGCCCCCTGATGATGATCTGAAAACATGGCAAATCTCACAAATTATTTGGCATAAATAGTTTTATTTCGTTAATGATATCGCTGGGTCTATTCAGACTGGCGATATCTTCCCATTAATACTTCTTTTTCGTTGTTTTCAAAGAAATTTCCCCTTTCTTAAATTTTCTTTCTTATAATAGGCCTGAAACCTATATTCCCTTGCGTTAAAACAAGGTGAACATCATGGCGATAAGATAGGATATTAATATCGTTTTATATAAGAAATAGGTTATATAACATATTCATTTTACGAGGTTTACCGTATGTCTCATTCTCAAAGTGGTATTTTGAAAGAACATAGCCGTTTTGGTATTTTTATTGAAGCGCAAGTGCAAGAGGGATCTCTGGATGAAATTAAGTCTGGATGTAAAAGCTTTGTCGAGGCTTTAACTAAATTACAAGCCCAATACCCAGATGACCGCCTCGGCGCGGTTATCGCGTTTGGCTCTGACATCTGGAAACAGCTCGGTAAGGCAAATAGTGCCCCTGAATTGAAACCATTTCGCACGCTAGGTAAAGGACTCGCTCCTGCCACTCAACGGGATATGTTTATTCATATTCAATCACTGCGCCACGATATTAACTTTTCATTAGCACAGGCGGCTTTAAAAGCATTTGGTAAATCTATCTCTGTGGTTGAAGAAATTCATGGTTTCCGTTGGGTAGATGATAGAGATTTAAGTGGTTTTATTGATGGAACCGAAAATCCGCAAGGGGAAGAAATTGCGGAGGTCACATTAATCGAAGACGGTGAAGATAAAGGTGGAAGCTATGTTTTAGTCCAACGCTATGAACACGATTTAAGAAAATGGGATCGTTTTTCGGAACATGAACAAGAAAAAATGATTGGTCGGACGAAAAAAGACAGTATTGAGCTGGACGAAGATGCCCGTAATGTTACCTCTCATGTTTCCCGTGTGGTTATTGAAGAAGAAGGTGAAGAGCTTGAAGTTATGCGTCACAGCTTGCCATATGGAACAGCAAGCGGTAAGCACGGCTTATTCTTTGTGGCTTATTGTGCAAGATTACACAATATCGAACAGCAATTATTAAGTATGTTTGGTGAAAAAGACGGCAAATACGATGATTTGTTGCGAATGACGAAAGCGGTATCGGGCAGTTATTACTATGCTCCATCAATAGAGTCATTGCTGTCTTTATAAGTTTACTCGTCATACTTTGCGTTACAGTGCTGTTAGGTAGGCTAGATTGCCTTAGTCACATACTCTATGTATGCTCCTAGGGCTAATCTTCCTTGCCGCCTAGCTGTAACACAAATTATTTAGAGTAACTGTTTATACTTAGCAATTTAAACATAATGATTTGTATTTATTCTATTATTATTAGCCCGTTATCATTAATGCCTACTTACTACCTAGTAATGATTTAACTTATAGAATGCTCCTCCATTGAGTAATATTCATATCACTAACTAATTAAAAAATCAGTTAATTTTCCTGCTTATGACGTTCATTTCTTTGTTATTCTAATTTGATATATAAAAAGGTGATTGATAGCTACACAGTTATAACCAAAACATATACAGTGGTTCCAATGTCAGCCATTTGGGTTTAGTTACGAACAGGTGTGGAATGAAAAAATCATTTTTGAAAAAAACGGCACTCGCAAGTTTGGCAACAGTCTCATTACTCGGCAGCTCGCCACTAATTGCAGCTGAACTGCTTAACAGTTCTTATGATATTGCACGTGAACTATTTGTGGCGTTGAACCCATCATTTGAAAAACAGTGGAATGAGGCTCACCCTGACGACAAACTAACGATTAAACAATCACACGCAGGCTCATCAAAGCAAGCCTTAGCGATTTTACAAGGGTTAAAAGCAGATGTGGTGACCTACAACCAAGTCACCGATGTGCAAATTTTGCATGATAAAGGCAATTTGATCCCAGCAGACTGGCAAGCTCGCTTGCCAAATAATAGCTCACCGTATTATTCAACAATGGCGTTTTTAGTTCGTAAAGGAAACCCGAAAGGAATTAAAACGTGGGATGATTTGGTCCGCGAAGATGTCAAATTAATCTTTCCAAATCCAAAAACTTCCGGAAATGGCCGTTATACCTACCTTGCTGCATGGGGGGCTTTTAATCAAGAAAATAAAGGTGATAAAGCGAAAACCCGTGAGCAAATGAAACAGTTTTTGAAAAATGTCGAGGTATTTGATACCGGAGGGCGTGGTGCAACAACGTCATTTATTGAGCGAGAGCTTGGTGACGTCCTGATTAGCTTTGAATCTGAAGTGAATAATATTCGCTCTCAGTATGGTGAATCAGACTATGAAGTTATTGTGCCACCAGTGGATATTTTAGCGGAATTCCCTGTCGCTTGGGTCGACAAAAATGTACAAAAAAATGGGACTGAAGACGTCGCTAAAGCTTACTTAAATTATCTCTATAGCCCACAGGCGCAAGAAATCATCACTCAGTATAATTATCGGGTGAATGATAAAGCGGTAATGAATGCGAATAAGGATAAATTTCCTGAAACTCAGCTGTTTACGGTTGAATCTCAATTTGAGAGCTGGCCAAAAGTGATGGATGTTCATTTCTCCACTGGAGGAGAATTTGACAAATTAATGGCAGAAGGGCGCCGTTAATGAATCGTTCAGGAAAGCGCTTTTTGCCGGGTTTTGGACTAACGCTAGGTAGCAGTCTGTTCTATACGTGTTTGATTTTGCTATTACCCATGAGTGCATTGGTGATTCAATTATCAGAAATGACATGGCAGCAATACTGGGCCGTCATAAGTTACCCACAAGTGGTTGCTGCGTATAAAGTGACGTTACTGTCAGCGTTAGTCGCAAGTCTGTTTAATGCGGTATTTGGCATGCTATTAGCTTGGATTTTAACGCGTTATCGCTTTCCTGGGCGTTTGTTTTTAGATGGTTTAGTGGATTTACCCTTTGCATTACCTACCGCTGTGGCGGGGCTAACATTAGCAACCTTATTTGCAACCTCAGGGTGGTATGGGCAATATCTGCACCAGTTTGATATTAAAGTTGTTAATACTTGGCTGGGAATTGCGGTTGCAATGGCTTTTACCAGTATTCCGTTTGTTGTGCGTACGGTTCAACCAGTGTTGGAAGAGCTCGGCCCTGAGTACGAAGAAGCTGCTCAGACCCTAGGTGCAAGCCGTTGGCAAACCTTTCGTCGAGTGGTATTACCGGAGCTTTCACCAGCCTTATTAGCCGGAACGGTTTTATCCTTTACACGTAGTTTAGGCGAGTTTGGCGCCATTATATTTATTGCGGGTAATATTGCGTGGCAAACCGAGGTTGTTTCATTAATGATTTTTAGTCAATTACAACAATTTGATTATCCGGCCGCCAGTGCTGTCGCCTCAGTTATTTTAGCGGTTTCATTGTTACTGTTATTTAGTGTCAATTTAGTACAAAGTCGCTTCGGTAAACGGTTAGGAGGCAAGTAATGGCGCAAATTACCCCCATTCATACTGCTAGTCGTACCCAAATAAACTGGGGGAAATGGCTATTAATAGCGATAGGTCTATTGTTTTCACTTTTACTATTAGTTATTCCAATTGTTTGGATATTTATTACAGCATTTCAAAAAGGGTTAGATGCTGTTTTACTGAATTTGGCAGACCCTGATATGCTACATGCCATTGGTTTAACAGTATTAATTGCTTTAATTACGGTTCCGGTAAATTTAGTCTTTGGTACCATGATTGCGTGGTTAGTGACGCGATTTCAGTTTCCTGGTCGCCAATTATTACTAACCCTAGTTGATATTCCGTTTGCGGTTTCACCTGTTGTTGCAGGTTTGCTGTACTTACTTTTTTATGGCTCAAACAGTTGGTTTGGTGGATGGCTTGAAGGTTTTGACATCCAACTGATGTTTTCATGGCCCGGTATGGCATTGGTGACTATTTTTGTCACTTGCCCATTTGTGGTACGTGAGTTAGTCCCGCTAATGTTAAGTCAGGGTAGCCAAGAAGATGAAGCGGCGGTTTTACTTGGGGCCTCAGGATGGAAGATGTTTTGGCGTGTGACATTACCTAATATCCGCTGGGCATTGTTGTATGGGGTTGTTCTAACTAACGCCCGCGCGATCGGTGAATTTGGTGCGGTTTCGGTGGTCTCAGGGGCTATTCGCGGTGAAACATACACCTTACCATTGCAAGTTGAATTATTGCATCAGGATTATAATACGGTGGGCGCATTTACGGCCGCAGGGATCCTCGCACTAATGGCAATTATCACCTTAATTCTTAAAAGTGCATTGCAGTGGCATTTGAGTCGCCAGCAATCTGAATCAGGAGTCCATTAATCATGAGTATTGAAATTGAAAAAATCGGTAAATTATTTGGTAAAACCCAAGTACTTAACGATATTTCACTGGATATTGCATCGGGTGAAATGGTTGCCCTATTAGGGCCTTCCGGTTCAGGAAAAACAACCTTATTGCGGATTATTGCAGGGCTTGAGCAACAAAGTCAGGGGCTATTACGTTTTCATGGTCACGATGTCAGTAAAATCCATGCTAAAGATAGGCATGTTGGCTTTGTATTTCAACACTATGCACTATTTCGCCACATGACAGTGTTTGATAATGTAGCCTTTGGTTTAACTGTCTTACCAAGAAAACAGCGCCCATCCGCTCAGGCTATTAAAGATAAAGTAACAAAATTGTTGGAGATGGTTCAACTCGCTCATTTAGCTTCACGTTACCCTGCACAACTTTCAGGGGGGCAAAAACAGCGAGTGGCATTAGCAAGAGCTTTAGCCGTTGATCCACAAATTTTATTATTGGATGAACCTTTTGGCGCGCTCGACGCACAAGTACGTATTGAATTACGCCGTTGGTTACGTCAATTACATGATGAATTAAAATTTACCAGTGTTTTTGTGACTCATGACCAAGAAGAAGCCATGGAAGTTGCAGACAGAGTGGTGGTGATGAGCCAAGGTCATATCGAGCAAGTTGGCACACCGAGTGATATATGGCAGCGCCCAGAAACACGATTTGTCCTTGAATTTATGGGGGAAGTCAACCAAATCTCTGCCCATATCAAAGGTTCAACATTAAATATCGGTGGCTATGACTTTCCACTGAACCACACTAGTGTTCAACAAGGAGAAGTCGACGTATTTTTACGTCCTTGGGATATCTCATTACAAGCTGAAGTGGATGAGCAGCACCGTTTACCTGTAAGGGTCACGGAATCGGGGCCAAGAGGGCATTTTTGGCAATTAACCGTTCAACCGTTAGGTTGGGGGAAAGAGCCGTTGTCAGTGATTTGGCAGTCTGAGAAAACAATACCCACTCGAGGTGAACGTTACTTTTTAGGTAGCCAGCAGGCAAAGATTTATCAAGGTGATCAGGCGTTAATTTTTCCACAACTCGCTGAAAGTGCATGAATATAAAATTCAATAATTTATAACACTAATAAATATATTATTGGTGTTACCTTCTCTATTACTTTCTAGGTATATTCCCGATGATTAGACTTTATATTAAAAATATTAAGTCTAATCTCTCTATGTTTAATTTTCGCATAACCATTTGATATCAAATAATTAATTATTGTATTTTTATGGGAAATATAACTGGCAATTCTATAAACTTATTGTAATATAATATATCAATTAGCTATATCAGAAATGGTAATTAAGATAATCTATTTTTCTAATATTAATGTGAAGAGATTTCAATTTTCACATTTCAATATTGGGGTAATATCTTATCTCTATTCTTTCTTATTTATATATAAAAATTATAAGGATGGTAAAGTGTCGGCTCTGGAACAGTTTATCGGTAATACCCCATTAGTAAAACTTCAGCGTTTAACACAAGGGATTGAAGCTGAAATTTGGGTAAAACTTGAAGGCAATAACCCCGCGGGTTCAGTGAAAGATCGTGCGGCATTTTCAATGATTAATGAAGCGCAATTACGGGGTGAAATTAAGCCAGGCGATACGCTAATTGAAGCGACTAGCGGTAATACCGGTATCGCCCTCGCGATGATAGCCGCAGTAAAAGGCTACAAATTAAAATTACTCATGCCAGATAACATGAGTAAAGAGCGACAAGCCTCAATGCAAGCTTATGGTGCAGAACTTATCTTAGTAAGTACGGCTGTCGGTATGGAAGGTGCACGGGATCTTGCTAAAGAAATGGAGCAGCGAGGAGAGGGGAAAGTTTTAGACCAATTTAATAACCCTGATAACCCATTAGCCCATTTTAAAACAACGGGTCCTGAAATTTGGCAGCAAACTCACGGCGCAATTACCCATTTTGTGTCGAGTATGGGAACCACGGGGACCATTACAGGGGTTAGCCGCTATTTAAAATCCCAGTCAGCGGACGTGCACATTGTTGGCTTACAACCTGCTGAAAAAAGCCAAATTCCGGGTATTAGGCGCTGGTCACCGGGTTACTTGCCCGGCATCTTCGATGGTTCATTAGTTGATAGTGTACTGGATATCAACCAGCAAGAAGCCGAAGAAACCATGAGAGCCTTAGCGAAGGTTGAAGGTATCTTTTGTGGTGTGAGCTCAGGTGGAGCGGTTGCCGGTGCTTTAAAAGTGGCTCAAGCTAACCCAGGAGCGGTGATTGTGGCAGTCATTTGCGACCGAGGAGACCGATATTTATCAACAGGTGTATTTAATGAGTGAGATAATTTAATTGCCACTGGCGTGCAATAATGTACCCCATCAATGAAAAACCATCAGGCAAGCCTGATGGTTTAAACTAAATATGGGTAGTTGAGTTATTTCTTAATACGCATGACGACAGTTTCACCCACTGTCACTGAGCCCGTCAGTTTGTTTAGCTCTTTGATTTCGTCCATATTAGAAATGACAACTGGAGTTAGAACCGATTTTGCTTTCTCTTCTAATAGTGCTAAATCAAACTCAATGATTAAATCACCTTTTTTCACTGCTTGACCTTCTTCGGCGATGCGTTTAAAACCCTCACCTTTAAGCTCAACAGTATCAATACCGAAGTGAACAAATAGTTCTATGCCATCATCTGATTCAATAGAAAACGCATGGTTAGTTTCAAAGATTTTACCAATTGTACCGTCTACAGGGGCAACGATTTTGTTACCTGCGGGTTTAATCGCAATACCGTCACCTACAATTTTTTCTGCGAACACAACGTCTGGAACATCTTCAATATTGACAATTTCACCCGATAAAGGCGCGATAATCTCAATACTGCCACTGCTACTTTTGTCTTCCGAAACGAGTGATTTCAGTTTGTCAAACAGACCCATGGACCTTCTCCTAATCGTTTTATATGGGACCGAACTAATGTGCTGTTCTTAGCATAACGTTTTTTCTTGGATAAAGGTATCTACAAGTTTCATCAATTCATCCGCTGTTGGTTGAGCAAGTGCTTGTTCAGCCAAAGCTTGAGTATCAGTAAAGCTTGCATTGCGAATTAGCTTTTTGATACGTGGGATTGAAATTGCGCTCATACTAAATTCATCCAGCCCCATGCCAAGTAGCAATAAGGTTGCACGCTCATCTCCAGCTAACTCCCCACACATCCCAGTCCATTTACCTTCAGCGTGTGATGCATCGATCACTTGCTTAATTAAGTTTAGGACAGCAGGTGACATCGGGTTGTAAAGATGAGAAATCAGTTCATTACCACGGTCGACCGCTAAAGTGTATTGAGTGAGATCGTTCGTCCCAATACTAAAGAAATCAACTTCTTTTGCCAAATGGCGAGCAATAACAGCAGCTGCTGGCGTTTCAACCATCACACCGACTTCAATTGACTCGTCAAAAGCCTTACCTTCTTCACGTAACTGAGCTTTTAGCATTTCTAGCTCTGCTTTTAGTTCACGAACTTCTTCAACGGAAATGACCATTGGGAACATAATACGCAGTTTACCAAATTTAGAGGCTCTTAAAATAGCTCTTAATTGTGAGTGTAAGATTTCTTTGCGATCAAGACAAATACGAATTGCACGCCAGCCGAGGAATGGGTTATCTTCTTTCGGTAAATTCATGTATGGCAGGTCTTTATCACCGCCGATATCCATAGTGCGGACAATAACGGCTTGGCTGCCCATTGCTTCTGCAACTGCTTTATATGCCTGGAATTGTTCTTCTTCAGTAGGAAGAGAGTCTCTATCCATGAATAAAAACTCAGTACGGTAGAGGCCAACGCCTTCTGCGCCATTGCGTTCTGCTCCGGCAACATCACGCACAGTACCAATGTTGGCACAAACTTCAACTTGATGACCATCAAGGGTGATAGCTGGCAAATCTTTTAATTTTGCGAGCTCTTCTTTTTCTTGAAGATATTCATCACGGAAGGCTTTCAGTTTGTCAATTTCGGTTTCAGATGGGTTCAAGTGGATAGTGTTGTTGACACCATCTAACACAATGAAATCGCCATTTTTAATTTTACTGGTGGCATCGCTCGTACCGACAATGGCAGGTAACTCAAGGGAACGCGCCATAATTGAGGTATGCGATGTACGGCCACCTAAATCAGTAATAAACCCTAATACTTTATCTAAATTCAGCTGGGCGGTTTCTGAAGGGGTTAAATCCGCAGCGACTAAAATAACTTCTTCGCTGATTGCACTTAAATCAACGATAGGAATATTTAAGATGTTTTTTAATAAACGTTTACCAATATCGCGTACGTCAGCGGCACGCTCTTTAAGGTATTCATCGTCAAGAGATTCAAGTGCTTGGGCTTGGTCTTCAATAACGGAATATGCAGCTGCATCAGCAGTTTTTTTATCACCTTTGATTAAAGAGACAATTTCTTGTTCCAGCTCTTCATCTTCCAGCAGCATGATATGACCTTCAAAAATCTCAGCTTTTTCGGCTCCAAGATTTTTTTCGGCTTTCTCTTTAATCAAATTGAGTTGTTCGGCTGATTTGTTACGACCCTCAATAAAACGAGCGATTTCTTTATCAACCTGATCGTCAGCGATTTTTTTTGTGCTAACAACGATAGGATCTTCTTTGAGGATTAAAGCCTGACCAAAAGCAAAACCCGGGGATACTAAAATTCCTGAAATCATAATATTACCTTACTGCTGCTAGTGCTGGGAGTTCTGATGTTGCAGAGACGACAATAAATATAGCTGATTATACAAATGTCCCCGAATGAGATCACTCAGGGACATTGAATGAAATCAGTAAACGCTATATTCGTGCGAAATTATTCTAATTCGCCCATCAGTTTAACTAAATGCTCAACGGCTTCTTTTTCATCTTCGCCTTCAGCTGAAATTGTCACTACTGTGCCTTGTGTTAGGCCTAAGGTTTGTAATTTAAACAAACTTTTCGCACTAGCGGATTTACCACCAGAGATTAAAGAAATATCGGAAGAGAATGCTTTTGCTTCTTTTACGAATTGAGCTGCAGGACGAGTATGTAGACCATTTGGTGCCGTAATAGTAACTTCTTGCTGAAACATAGTATTTCCTCAATAACTTTCGTTTTTTTTAATTACCCAGCCAATTGTAGATGAAATAGACTAGGTTTGCGTATAAGTTAGATTATTAACTTGAAAAAAGGTTTCCTACTTTGTGCGGTATCAACCCTTTTTCTGCTTTTCTTGCGAACTCGTGACTTTTTCTCGTTGGCAAATTATTTTACTTGGCCTAGAGGTTGGCTAAAAAGTGATTAATTTCGAGGTGCAAAATAATTACTATGTTTAATACTAAACCCCGAATTAGAAATCATCTCCATCCGTGCTAAAGTTTGATCCATGCCACAAAAAAAGCACCATTTAGGTGCTTTTTTAACGATATTGTAACGAAATTATGCTATTCAGCGGAAATGTCAGCAAACAGGACAGTTGACAGATAACGCTCACCTGAAGAAGGTAAAATAACGACAATATTTTTACCTTTATAAGCAGGGTCAGCGGCAATCTTAGTGGCAGCAGCAATTGCTGCACCTGATGAAATCCCTGCAAGAATACCTTCTTTTTCCATCAGCTCGCGTGCGGTTTTAATCGCTTCGTCATCACTGATTTGAATGACTTTATCAAGCAATTTTAAATCTAAGTTACCTGGAATAAACCCAGCGCCGATCCCTTGTATTTTGTGAGGACCCGGCTTAATTTCTTCGCCCGCCAAAGCTTGGGTAATGACAGGAGATGTTTCGGGTTCAACAGCGACGATAGTCACATCTTTACCTTTGGTATTTTTCAGATACTTTGCAATACCGGTAATTGTCCCTCCCGTACCGACACCTGCGACTACAACATCTACATTGCCATCGGTATCTTCCCAAATTTCAGGCCCTGTGGTTTTTTCATGAATTTCAGGGTTTGCTGGGTTATTAAATTGTTGAAGTAATAGGTATTTTTTAGGGTTACTATTCACTATCTCTTCAGCTTTAGCTATCGCACCTTTCATACCTTTTGCACCCTCGGTTAAAACGAGGTTGGCACCCAATGCTTTGAGCAGTTTACGGCGCTCGATGCTCATAGTTTCAGGCATGGTTAACGTCAATTTATAACCTCTTGCCGCAACCACATAGGCTAAAGCGATACCCGTATTACCACTGGTTGGCTCAACTAATTCTTTATCTTTGTTGAGGATACCTTTTTTTTCTGCATCCCAAATCATGTTCGCACCAATACGGCACTTAACGCTGAAGCTTGGGTTGCGAGATTCCACTTTTGCTAAAATATTGCCATTACCAAAATGCTTTAAACGGACAAGAGGGGTGTGGCCAATGGTCAACGAGTTATCATCATAAATTTTGCTCATGGGATATCCTTAAAATCGGTTAGCCGGTAATGTAATCGGTATTAATAAAAAAATAATGAGATGGATTCAACATACGTTAAGAACAAATTAATGCAAATATGATTTGAGTATAAGCTTATAACGTAATGCTATTTTAGATCCAATTGTTCTAAGAAATTTCGCTGAAAAGAAGTGAAGTATTCGATAAGAGAAAGGCGCAGGCGATAAGCCTGCGCAATAATTGGTATACAATAATTGATAAAATTAGTAACGTGCGTAACGCTCACGATACCGGTCAACCCACATCAATGTTGCACCACAGACAGCAACAGGCATGATCACTAAGTTGACAAAAGGCACCATCATTAACAGGCTAACGACACCACCAAATTGAACATTTCTCATTCGTTCTTTGGCAAGCGCTTGCTTCATTTCACTGAAACCAACACGATGGTTATCAAACGGATAATCGCAATATTGAATTGACATCATCCAAGCACCAAATAAAAACCACAGTACCGGAGCGACAGTTTGGCCAATACCAGGTATGAAAAATAGGATTAATAACCCAATAGCGCGAGGCAAGTAGTAACCGATTCGGACAAACTCGCGTTTTATCATACGAGGAACATCTTTTAATAACTCAGCCACACCCGTATCTGGCGATGGTTTACCCGTTAGCTCAGCTTCGAGTTTCTCTGATAGCCAACCGTTAAAAGGCGCCGCGATAATATTAGCAACCGTACTAAAGAAATAGGTAAATACGAGCAGTATTGAGATAACGGCGATTGGCCAAATAACATAGTCGAGCCATTGTAGCCAGTCAGGAACGTAACTCATCACTTGGTTTATCCAGCCACCAAGCTTGGTATATAACCACCAAAATGCGCCGCCTAAGAATAAAATATTGGCTAATAGGGGCAAAATAACAAAACGTTTAATACCGGGACGAGTGATTAATCTCCACCCTTGTGTAAAATAATAAAAACCGGAATGGTCTTTTTGTGTCGAAAATGTCGATTGGGTCATACTTCTTGTTCTCTCCTTTTCGGTTGACCATGTATCATATAGATATGAAATTAGGCTGACTAGCCATTATTCGCTTAAAAAAGCAGCAAATGAAAGCGGAATATTCTCTTTCTTGTAAGAAAATCGTTCTGGGGGTTGCACTTAGAGCAATTGAGAAATAATCTTAGGGTAGTTTCCGCCGTATTGGCATTATCATTCATCAACTAGAGATAGCAGCGATGCAGGATTTGCGTCTGATATTAGTGGTCGTAGGTGCGATAGCGATTGTCGCTTTATTACTGCATGGTTTATGGACCAGCCGTAAAGAGCGCTCAAAGTTATTTCGCGATAGACCCGTAAAACGTAGAAAAAACGATATGCAAGAGAATTCATCAGAATATGATGATTCCGCATTATTTACTGAAAATCAACCTACTCAGCAAGCGCCTGTTCACCCTGCTGCGACTGAGCCTGTATATCCGGTAAAAAATGAGTCTCCAGTTGAACCTAATATACAGCCACAGGCATCGGTTGAACCTGACATTATTATGAATATGGAGCCAGAGGCTAAATCGCCAGTTCATAATGAGCCTACGATGCACCAACGTACTGAACCTGTTCATGTACCTGAGCAACTCACCATTAATATGAGTGAGGAAGTGGCTATTGAGCCAGAAGTTCGTACTCAGCCAGTCATTGGTACTGCCGCTGAGCCACATATTGATTCAACTAAATTGAGCGAAGAACCTCAGCCGAGTACCTATGAACAAGAGACGCAGCATATTGAGAAGAAAGCTGAGCCGCAGGAAAATTCTGCTACAACAAGTAGCAAGGAGACAGTCCTGGTACTTCACGTAGCCGCTCTTCAAGGACAAGAACTTCAAGGTGAATTGTTACTGCAGAGTATTTTACAAGCCGGTTTCCAATTTGGGGAAATGAAAATATTCCACCGTCATGTGAATCCGTCTGGTACAGGGCCTGTGCTGTTTAGCTTAGCTAACATGGTAAAGCCGGGCTCATTTGACCCTGAGACAATGGCGGACTTTACCACCCCAGGGGTTTCCATGTTTATGATGGTACCGTCTTACGGTGATGCAGGGCAAAATTTCAAACTGATGTTGCAAGCGGCTCAACGTATCGCATCAGATGCGGGAGGGGTTGTTCTTGATGACGAACGCAAAATGCTGACACCTCAAAAAATAGAGGTGTATCATGCACGAATTAGAAACACACTAAGTTAAGTAAACATTGAACAAAACCCCCATTAATTGGGGGTTTTTTATCTGTATGAGTGAATCATGACTACCAAACAAGAAATAGACGAATTAAAAAAGCAGTTACGTCATCATGAATATCAGTACCATGTATTAGATGCGCCTGAAATTCCAGACGTGGAATATGACAAGTTAATGCAACGTCTAAAAGAGATAGAGGCGCAGCATCCTGAACTTGTCACCAGTGATTCACCGACTCAACGTGTTGGTGCTGCACCATTAGCTGCGTTTGATACCGTACGCCATGAAATTCCTATGTTGTCGCTAGATAACGTTTTTGATGAAGAAAGCTATCTTGCGTTTGATAAGCGAGTCAGGGATCGCTTGAAAAATCATCAAGAACTGACTTTTTGTTGTGAGCTCAAGTTAGATGGGCTAGCGGTCAGTTTGCTGTATGAAAACGGTGAGCTAGTACAGGCCGCGACTCGGGGCGATGGAACCGTAGGCGAAAATATTACTGCGAATGTTCGAACCATTCGTGCTATCCCATTGCGTTTAACGGGAAGCAATATTCCTGATCGCGTTGAGATCCGTGGGGAAGTTTTTATGCCCCAAAAAGGCTTTGAAGCGCTTAATGAGCAAGCACGCAAAACGGATGGCAAAGTCTTTGCAAACCCACGTAATGCAGCAGCAGGTTCTTTACGCCAATTAGACCCACGTATTACCGCCAAAAGGCCGCTTACTTTTTATTGTTATGGTGTGGGGCTTGTGGAAGGAGGCTCTTTACCGGATACACATTATGACCGTTTAATGCAATTCAAGGCATGGGGTTTACCGGTTAGTGATTATGTTCAATTACGTGTTGGTCATCAGGCAGTATTGGATTTTTACCATGAAATTGAGCAAGTTCGACCTGACCTTGGCTTTGATATCGATGGTGTGGTTATTAAGGTTAACTCGATTGCGATTCAAGAAGAGTTAGGGTTTGTTTCTCGAGCACCTCGCTGGGCGACCGCATTTAAATTTCCAGCGCAAGAACAAGTGACATTATTAAAAGATGTTGAATTTCAAGTCGGGCGTACCGGGGCTATCACGCCTGTCGCGCGTTTAGAGCCCGTGCAAGTTGCAGGTGTTGTTGTCAGCAATGCGACTTTACACAATGCCGATGAAATCGAACGCCTTGGTGTGCATATTGGTGACACGGTTATTATTCGTCGAGCCGGAGATGTTATTCCGCAAATCGTCAGTGTTGTGGTTGATAACCGCCCTGCAGATAGCCGGGAAATTGTTTTTCCAACTCATTGCCCAGTATGTGGCTCTGATATCGAACGAATCGAAGGCGAAGCGGTAGCGCGCTGTACAGGTGGGCTTATTTGTGGGGCACAACGCAAAGAAGCACTGAAACATTTTGTCTCACGCAGAGCAATGGATGTCGATGGTATGGGCGATAAAATTATCGACCAGCTAGTCGAAAAAGAGTATGTCAAAACTCCAGCAGATTTGTATCAATTAAGTGCAGGTATCTTAACAGGCTTGGATAGAATGGGGCCGAAATCGGCACAAAATCTGGTTGATGCACTCAATAAGTCTAAACAAACGACGTTAGCTCGTTTTATTTATGCCCTTGGAATTCGTGAAGTTGGTGAAGCAACGGCGGCAAACTTAGCAGCGCATTACACCACACTTGAAGCCGTGATGGCGGCAGATGAAGAGTCACTAAAAACGGTTCAAGATATTGGTCATGTGGTCGCGAAGCATGTGGTCAATTTTTTCCGCGAACCTCATAACCAAGCGGTGATTGAAGATTTACTGACTAAGGCAAATATTCATTGGCCTGAAGTAAAAGTCGTCAACAGTGCAGAAATTGATAGCCCATTTGCAGGTAAAACGGTAGTGCTAACAGGGTCAATGAGTATCTTGACGCGTGATGAAGCCAAAGACAAATTAGTCGCTTTAGGTGCAAAGGTTTCAGGAAGCGTCTCTAAAAAAACAGATTTGGTGATTGCTGGTGAGGCTGCAGGTTCTAAATTAGCGAAAGCAAATGAACTTGGCATACGTGTTATAGATGAAAATGAATTGATTCGTTTGCTGAATATTCAATAGTGAACTATATTCAATTTGGCTTAGTTGCCTACAATCTCTGTAGGCAACAATTTTGTACGCAGGTTGTTGTAAGTCTTAACTTAAATTCTCAGTAAAATTTCTGTGCAAAAAAAGCGAATACTAGGATTTGTTATAGTTGAAACGTGATCCCCTTCTTCTTTTTGCAAAATACACCTAGTAAGCTTTCATATTAATGTGACCTCCGTCTCATTTAAATGTTGTCTATTACATAGAATATGCACATAGACTGATTCTTAAATTTGTTGGAGTCGCATATGACCTCGATCCTGCATTTCGTTTTATCTTTAGTAGTAATAGCTGCTCTTGCTATTTTAGCCAGTAGTAACCGTAGAGGGATCCGCCCTCGCTATGTTGTTCAACTACTGGTTATTCAAATTGCATTAGCTTATCTGTTCTTAAAATCGAATATTGGCGAATCATTTGTTCTTGGTGTGGCAGGGGTATTTACCCACTTGCTAGGCTATGCAGCAGAAGGGACCAAATTTATTTTTGGCGGTATGATTGAAGGCAACTTAGCGTTCTTCTTCTTACAAGTATTATGCCCAATCATCTTTATTTCTGCGTTGATCGGGATCTTACAGCACGTCAAAATTCTTCCTATTGTGATCCGTATCATCGGTACCGTGCTATCGAAAGTGAATGGTATGGGGAAATTGGAGTCATTTAACGCAGTCAGCTCATTGTTATTGGGTCAGTCAGAAAACTTTATTGCGTATAAAGACCAATTGAACCGGATGTCTGACCGCAGAATGTACACCATGGCCGCAACAGCCATGTCAACGGTATCTATGTCTATCGTTGGGGCATACATGACCATGTTAGAGCCACGTTTCGTGGTCGCTGCATTGGTTCTGAATATGTTTGGTACTTTCGTTGTACTCTCACTGATTAACCCGTATCCACCGGAAGGTGAAGAAGATATTCAAATGAGCAACCTGCATGAAGGGCAAAGCTTCTTTGAAATGTTAGGTGAATATATTCTTGCAGGGTTTAAAGTAGCAATTATCGTTTCAGCAATGTTAATTGGTTTTATTGCCCTCATTGCGATGATTAACGGTATTTTCTCAGCCGTATTCGGTATCGACTTCCAAACCATGTTAGGTTACGTGTTCTATCCGTTTGCGTGGATACTTGGTATTCCTGCTGATGAAGCCTTACAGGTTGGCGGAATTATGGCAGTGAAAATGGTGACGAATGAATTCGTTGCGATGGACGGCTTACAAGCGATTGCTGGTGGGTTATCTGAGCGCTCTGTTGGTATCTTATCTGTATTCTTAGTTTCTTTCGCTAACTTCTCATCCATCGGTATTATTGCGGGTGCGATTAAAGGCTTAGATGAGAAACAAGGTAATACCGTGGCTCGCTTCGGTTTGAAATTACTGTACGGTTCAACCCTAGTTAGCTTCTTATCTGCAGCCGTTGTCGGGTTAGTTTTGTAATCCACTAAAACATGCTAAATTAAGAAACGGCGTTCAAATGAGCGCCGTTTTTTTATGCTTTGACACAAAAGAGAACTTATAATGGAAAAACAAGATCTCATTGATATCGCCAATACCTATATGCCATTTGGTAAATATAAAGGCTGCGTATTAATTGATTTACCTGAAGAATATTTATTATGGTTCTATAAGAAAGGGGAGTTTCCTGCTGGACGTTTAGGGCAGTTAATGGAGATGACCCTAGGGTTAAAAATAGAAGGCTTAGAAGGGCTAGTAAAGCCTTTAAAGCGAGGTTAATTGTGCCCTAGTGCGTGAGTAATCTTCTGGCTTAAAGTAATAAATAACTTTTGCTCTTGGGGGGTTAATGCTGCTTTGACCTTAGCCGCGTTTTCAGCACGTCCTGTGGCTGCACGCTGCAAAAAATGATGCCCTTTGTCGGTTAAATGGGTGATCAGTTCCCGTCTATCTTCTTCAGATTGATATTGCTCGACAAATTCATAATATTTCAGAACTCGAAGAAACTTCGATAAATTTTGACGAGAAAGGCCAAGTGCTTGGCTTAACTGGCTTGGTGTTAAGTCTCCTTTTAATCTCAATATCTCTAGCACATCATATTGGCCCCAAGTTATTTGTTCAGGGGTAAAGCTAACTCTGCGTGCAACTAGCGTACATTGCAGTAGAGAAAGCGCATCTTCAAGAGAATTTGGCATTATGACGATCCCGTAATATTCAATCTGTTGAGTATATATTGATTTTAATAATAAGACGACCAGTTGATTAACTTTAGTTAATTAATTATAGTTAACTAAAGTTAATTATAATTGAGGTGAGCTATGGGTAAATTTAATCAGCGAGTTGCGCTTATAACAGGGGCATCGACAGGTGTCGGTTTCACTATTGCACAAAAGCTGTATTCACTTGGCGCAATAACGGTAATTACGGGGCGTAATGAGGCAGCTTTACAACAAGCCGCTAAAGAAATAGACCCAACAGGACAACGTGTCTATGCCATAAAAATGAATGTCGCAAATGCACAAGACTTTAAAACAACAGTTGAAAAAATTGAGCAACAATACGGTGCATTGCATTACTTGGTGAATAATGCAGGGATCACTGGGCCTCATGGCGTCAATATTGAAGATTATCCTTTAGAGGCTTGGCATGAGGTGATCGAGACCGATATAACAGGAACATTTCATGGTTTAAAGTACAGTATTCCTGCGATTTTGCGCAGTGGTGGGGGAGCTATCGTGAATTTATCAGCTTGCAATGGGGTAACAGGGATAGCGGGCATAGCACCTTACACCGCAGCAAAGCATGCGGTACTGGGGTTAACGCGTTCAGCAGCCTTAGAAAACGCTCAAAAAGGTATTCGTATCAATGCGGTTGGCCCCGGCTATGTAGAAACACCGAATATTAGCGTATTACCACAGGAAACGAAGCAATGGATGGCTTCAACTCATCCAATGGGTAGAATGGCTACTCGGCAAGAAATTGCTAATGTTGTCGCTTTCTTGTTATCAGAAGAGAGTAGCTTTATAACAGGGGCGTTTATTCCTATTGATGGTGGTTATACTGCGCAGTGATGCAAAATAATCAAGGTTTGGCGTCAGCCACAAAATGAGGGAAGACGCCAAAATTACTACCAGTCTACGAGCCTGCTTTGCATCCCTTGGTGGCTAGGGAAATGTGGTAAAACCTCTTCAGCCATTTCTTGTAGTACCTCTAAAGCTGGTCGCTCAGAGTATTGAATTCCAATCGCGGCATGGTTAACTCCCGCAGCTTGCCATTCTTCGAGTAGTTGAATCAAACCGTTACGGCCTGTTCGTAGAGTGAATCCTCCTCGTAAAGGAGTGCGCGGGAAATCAGGATCATCGACAAGGTCAATCCATTCATTTGTCATATGTGGCCTAAAGTCATGTTCAGGGATGAGGGCACGCCAGGACGCAATTTTCTCAGCTAAACGAAGAGCGCCTTCTGGATGACTGGTAGCTTCAGGATAGGATAACCAACCATCGGAATAATCAGCAATCCACTGTTTAGATTGGCCTGAGCCTCCTGTGACGATTAATGGTATTTGCCCAGTGATTGGTTTCGGGAGTAGCTGGGCTCGATTGAACTCACCTAGTGGGGATTGAATATTCAGTAACCCATCAGCCATTAACTGCCTAAAGTAATCAACAGCCTGTGCAAATCTTTTTGCACGTTGCTCATAATTAATACCATAGGCAGGAAACTCAATAGCTCTATCTCCTGAGGCGATACCCATTACTAGCCGGTTACCTGAAAGTTGGTCAATTGTGGTGGCCGCTTTGGCTAAATCAATTGGGTGTCGTAATGAAAAAATCGAGCTTCCTGTAACCAATGCAACATTTTTTGTTCTGGCAGCAATAAAAGACAAATAGGTCAGAGGATCAAATAACTGACCTGCATCACCAAACAATGGGTCGAATAAGGGAATATCTCGCACCCAAACTGCAGCAAAATTATATTCATCAATATGTTCGATTAACTTTATTTGCCCTTTTAATACCTGGGTATCTCCTTGATAAAAACGTAAGGGCAGGAAAATTCCGACAGTAAGTTTGTTAGGAGAAAACATACGACTATAGCCTACATGAGATGCAAAGGACGATGATGGCTGTGCTTTTTGTTTAGGGAAAAATGGGGATGTATTCATGTTATTGTCCAATATTAGGCTTCTGTAGCAGGGGCGGGTAGAGTGATCCCTTTCATGACAGCGGGTCTCAAGGCAACTCGGTCATACCATTTCGTTAAATGTGTGTGTTGGCTAAAATCGAACGCAATAACCTGAGCAATGTGTAACCAGCCGAAATTAGCGATATCTGCGATGGAGTAATCAGAGCCTGCAAGATAAGGTGCATTTTCGAGTTGTTTGTCTAATACCGTGAGTGCCTTGTGGGTCATATTAAAATAGCGTTCCACAATCTCTGGCTTTGGTGATTTATCGAAAATAGCGAAGTTTACCCATTGACCTATAATCGGCCCTAAACTGGCAGAATGGAATTGTAGCCATTTAATGGCTTCCCACTTTTGTTTAGGGATAGCGGGAAGAAGTTGGCCTGTTTTTTCAGCAAGATATAATAAAATTGCGGCTGATTCAAAGAGAGTAATCTCTGTTTGTGGATCATAAATAACAGGAATACGTCCATGAGGATTTAACTGTAAAAAAGTGGGTTGCTGGTGGTCACCACGAGAAATTTGTATATGATTAAGGTGGTATGGAAGGTTTAGTTCTTCTAATGCTATTGTTATTTTAAATCCATTTGGTGAGCTATCAGTATAAAGTTCAAGCATAGTTGTATTCGCTTTTCTATATCGTTAAGATTGAATTGATGCCTTGATTATTGGTTTTCTACTGAAGAAAATAAAACCATATTAACTCAACTTAAATTTAGAAAAACTAAACTATGAATCCGGTTCTCCCATTACTTGCTTTACGAGCTTTCACCGAAGTGGCGAAACATAAAAGTATTAAGCGCGCCGCACACTTTCTTGGTGTGACATCAGGTGCGGTTAGCCAGCAAATTCGTTTATTAGAAGAACGGATTGGAATGCCATTGTTTGTGCGCAGCCACCACAGCATGGAATTAACACATGCAGGGCAGTGTGTTTACCCTGCGTTGTTGCAGGCATTCGAACAAATCGAAGGTTCAATGTATGTACTAGAAAATATTCGTAAAGAAAAAACGATTAACATTAGTACCGTTCCTTCATTTGCCGCCTCTTGGCTAGTACCCCGTTTAGGGAGGTTCACGCAGTCACATCCTGAAATTGAGGTGCATATTGAAGCTTCTTCAACGTTAGTTAATTTGCATCAACAGCGGGTCGATATTGCTATTCGCCATGGTCTAGGTCATTACCCCAATTTAGTGAGTGAGCGGTTAATTACCCCTGTTTTATTACCGGTGATGAGTCCAAATTTTCCAATTAATAATCCGATTATAACCCCAGCAGATTGTCTTAATTATCCCCTTTTGCAAGATAATGACAGAATGGACTGGCCATTATGGTTAGCTGCGCATGGTGTTGAACAGGATAAACAGGCAACACGAGGTAGTGCATTTGATGATGATTATTTATTGATCCGTGCTGCGATTGCAGGGCAAGGTTTAGCCTTAGTCCCAAAAGAGTATGCGATACAGGAAATCGAAGAAGGGCGGCTAGTGCAAGTGATTGATAAGCCATGGCCAGCGAGGTTCGCGTATTATTTAGTGATGTTACCGGAATCTATTGAAAAAACAGAGGTTTTAGCATTTTTAAATTGGATTAAATCGGAAGCTAAACAGACTGAAAGTGTAGAAAGTTAATGGTGGAGCTAAGCGGGATCGAACCGCTGACCTCTTGCATGCCATGCAAGCGCTCTCCCAGCTGAGCTATAGCCCCAATCGAAATGTTTTGTATTGTGCCATCTAACAGGGAATTAGATGGTGGAGCTAAGCGGGATCGAACCGCTGACCTCTTGCATGCCATGCAAGCGCTCTCCCAGCTGAGCTATAGCCCCAAGCAAAATCTTTTGGACGCAGGGATGATATTCAAGGCTAGAGAGAGTGTCAATCAAATAATAGCATTTCCAAACCGATTGATTAAATATAAAGCAAATTCTAGCTAATTCAAATGATTGAAGTAATCAGCGGGTAATTTTTATTTATTAAAGCCAAACCCTTGGCCGATGTTAATTTTTGCACCGTTTCTCAAGAGCAGCGTATTATTATATTGGATATCATCATTAGTTAGATTTGGAGCCATAAGCAATAAGCTACTGCTATCAACGAGAAGGAGCGTATTTTTTAATGATATGTTATTCATGCTTATTGATGAGGTTTTTTTATCATATGGCCGTGTGATATTAATGGCGGAAAACGCCTTTCCTTGAAACTCACCTAGAGTTGAGATCTCTGCGCGTTTAGTATTAATAATTCCATTATTTGCTATATTAAATTCATTTTCGCTATGAATGAATAGATAAGGTGTATTTACCGTTGCAGCTGGCCTTATCAGAATATTTTTTCTTTTCCGCTGTTGTGGTATTGCCTCAGGAAAGATATCTGGAATAATTATTTCATCTTTTGTGATTTTAACATCACCATTATAAATTTTAATGCTTCCTTCAGAGTGATTTTCTTTATTAAACCTAATTTTATTGGCCATTAAATTCAAGTCATTATAATTATTTTTTAATTTACTGATGTTGATTGTTCCTTTTTGAACTGTATTGGGTTTATATTCTCCTTTATTATTAATATGTTGGACTGAAAAGGCTGTTAAAGTGGTTAAATTATCAAAGCTACAGCGATTACAGTTGATCCCATTGGGGTTGACGATAAGGTGATGGGTTTTCCCGGTGTTAATATTAATATTACCGTTAATATAACTTTTGTTATTGGAAGTGACCTCGCTAATAATTAATTTTGCTGGATAAATAGGGTGGTTATTGATTTTCAACCCCTCTTTATTAACATGAAATTCTTGATAATAATTATGGGAAACTTGGTTTTTATCGCTTGGGTTTACCTCTATAATAGGAATATTGTTTCTGTTTTCAGTTATTCTAATTTGTTGGTTTTTACTATTATCAATGAGTACTTTCTTTTCTGAGAGAATAGAGGAAAAACTCATTTTTGAAAATATTACTATAGGTAATATGATTGTGAGATTGATAATGAATTTTTTCATTTAATGACCGTAATTGTGTGATAGAAGTGTTTACCATAAATTAATCATCACCCATACGTCTAATTAAGATTTTATATGAACCCAGGTAATATATAAATAATAACCTCATACGTGATAAGACGCATGAGGTTATTTAATTTTAGTCGTTATTATTGTGCGCTTGATTCGCGCTCACTAATAAATGAAAGTGCTTTTTCAATACGAGCGATTGAACGGGCTTGGCCGATAGCGTGAACGGTCACATCAAGGCCTGGAGATTGGCCGGCACCTGTTACAGCAACACGTAAAGGCATTCCCACTTTACCCATACCCACTTCTAATTCAGCTGCAGTAGCTTCGATGGCTTGATGAACATTTTCAGCCGTCCAATCAGTGATCGCAGCTAACTTATCTTTTACGACTTCTAACGGTTGACGTGCAACAGGTCGTAAGTGTTTTTTCGCGGCATCAGCATCAAACTCTTCAAAATCTTGGTAGAAATAGTGGCAGGATTCCGCCATTTCTTTCAATGTCTTGCAGCGTTCACCCAGTAATTTGATTAGATCAACTAATTGAGGCCCTGTGCTGGTATCAATGTTTTGTTGTTCAATATGCCATGCAAGATAGGTTGCAACTTCTTCTGCTGGTAATGTATTGATATAGTGGTGGTTTAACCATTGCAGTTTTTCAGTGTTAAACGCACTTGCTGATTTACTGATAGCATCAAGGCTGAAATACTCTTTCATTTCTTCAACGGTGAAAATTTCTTGGTCACCATGAGACCAACCTAAACGCACAAGATAATTAAGAAGCGCTTGCGGCAAATAACCGTCATCACGGTACTGCATAACGCTAACTGCACCATGGCGTTTTGACAGTTTTTTACCATCATCACCTAGGATCATTGACACGTGGGCATATACAGGCACTGGTGCCCCTAATGCTTTTAGAATATTGATCTGGCGAGGTGTGTTATTAATATGGTCTTCACCACGAATAACATGAGTGATTTCCATATCCCAGTCATCAATTACGACGCAGAAATTATATGTCGGGGAACCATCAGTACGGCGAATGATTAAGTCATCCAGTTCTTGGTTACTAAACTCAATTGGCCCACGAATTTTGTCGTCAAAAATAACGGAACCTTCTTGTGGATTACGAAAACGAACAACGTGTGGCTCATCTGGCGTATGGTTGTGAGCATGATCACGGCAGCAACCATCGTACCGAGGCTTTTCGTTATTTGCCATTTGTTCTTCACGTAACGCTTCTAGACGCTCTTTTGAACAATAACAACGATAAGCGGTACCCGCATCTAACATTTGATCAATGACATCATTATAACGGTCAAAACGTTTAGTTTGATAATAAGGACCTTCATCCCAATTTAAATTCAACCAGTTCATACCGTCCATAATGGCGTCGATAGCTTCCTGAGTTGAACGTTCTAAGTCAGTATCTTCAATACGCAGGACAAATTCGCCCTGATTGTGGCGACTAAATAACCAGGAATACAGAGCGGTACGTGCACCACCAACGTGTAAATAGCCAGTTGGACTTGGCGCAAAACGGGTTTTGATTTTACTCATCGAGATTGCCTTAATTGCAAAACATGTTTTTGAAGCGCTTATCTATTTACTGTAAAAGACTAAAAACAAGCACAGTTAACTGGGTAGCAAGTTTGATGTTCTAAACAGCGAAATGTCTAAGCATTGCTAAAATGTGTATCTATTCTATCATCCTACAATGATTCCTCAATCAAGTTATCAGAATAGAAGACAAGAAATTACGCAGTTTCGCCAAATTTGACATAAATAAATGCGCTTTAAAAATAATTTCTGTTTTTTTCTTAAAAGAACAAAGAGAAAATGATAGGTAATTGATTAAAAAGGCAGCTTTTCTGGTGAATATTGAAACATCTTGATTATTTTTGCAACGAACGATAAAAATCTATTGAAAAAGCGTTGACTCAGAACTCAGTATCCCTATAATGCACCTCCATCGACGACGGGGCGATTAGCTCAGTTGGTAGAGCACCTCCCTTACAAGGAGGGGGTCAGTGGTTCGAGCCCGCTATCGCCCACCACCGTTGACGATGACAGTAAATAATTGGGCGATTAGCTCAGTTGGTAGAGCACCTCCCTTACAAGGAGGGGGTCAGTGGTTCGAGCCCGCTATCGCCCACCAATTATTTATTATAATGTAATATAAGTCATGAAGTGGGCGATTAGCTCAGTTGGTAGAGCACCTCCCTTACAAGGAGGGGGTCAGTGGTTCGAGCCCGCTATCGCCCACCACTTCATTAGATACTTGCATTAAAATACAATTTAGATGGGTCGTTAGCTCAGTCGGTAGAGCAGTTGACTTTTAATCAATTGGTCGCAGGTTCGAATCCTGCACGACCCACCATCTAAGCAGTAAAAAAATCAGAATTTCCAAGATGGGTCGTTAGCTCAGTCGGTAGAGCAGTTGACTTTTAATCAATTGGTCGCAGGTTCGAATCCTGCACGACCCACCATCTCAGCCATTTCTAAGTTAATTTCC